>JBEION010000022.1:0-9417 GCA_040377565.1 Candidatus Nanopelagicales bacterium
AACAAGCTGAGTTAACTGGGGCGTTCGTCCATATCTTCGCCGGTTGCAACATCGCCCACTTCAACTAAAACAATTTCTTCTGGATGATTTGCTATAAATGATCGAGCGCCTTGGTCACCCGTTGCACTGGCGGCAAGCTCAGGCCACGTGGCTCGTGCAAACTTAACTGGATGCCCACGCTTTCCGTCATAGCAAGCAACCACAATTTCGCCAGGGGAGTTAACTACGCGGGTGACTGCCGCACTGGTTAGTCCTGGCAGGTCTACCAAACTAACCAAGACCTCATCAATTTCAGATTCGCCATTTAATGTGGCCAGGCCAACTTGTAAGGAAGATCCCATGCCAGTTGCCCAGTTCATATTTTCTAGGACCGTAGCTTTTGGTACTTCACCAATCCAGGCACCAAGTACTACGAAAACTGGGTCACATCCCGCCTCAGCTAAAACTTGAACCGCACGATCAACTAATCTTTGGCCATTATGAACATAAGGTGCCTTTGGTCCGCCAAAGCGCTTACCTTCACCTGCAGCTAGAACTAAGCCAGCAGTGGTCATCGTGGCGCACCTGGATGGATTGTGCCGTCAGTTTTTGCCAAGTTCTTGCCAGACCCACCCCAACGATCCTGGATGATTTCGGCAACGATAGAAATTGCAGTTTCCTCGGGTGTGCGTGCGCCCAAGTCCAAACCAATTGGAGACTTGATGCGCTGTAGGTCCGCTTGGCTCACGCCCGCTTCAATTAGTCGGGCAACTCGATCGTCGTGCGTCTTGCGCGAACCCATGGCACCAATGTAAGCGGCCTTAGTTTTCAAAGCTTCGATTACCACTGGAACATCAAACTTTGGATCGTGCGTCAAAATACAAATAACTGTCCGCGAATCAATTTCTTGCTTTGCCAGCCAGCGATGTGGCCAGTCATTAACAACCTCGTCAGCATCAGGAAAACGCTTCTTGGTAGCAAAAACTTCTCGCGCATCACAAACTGTGACATAGAAGCCAAGGAACTTACCGGCTTTGGCAACTGCTGCTGCAAAATCAATGGCGCCAAAAACTAACATGCGTGGTTTAGGTGCAAAGGTGGAAACAAATATTTCAAGGTCACCTTCGAGGCGTTCGCCGTCCGAGCCGTAATGCAAGAAGCCTGTGGTACCCGATTCCAGCAATCCCAGAACGTCGGCACCAACGGCAGAATTCAACCGTGAACTTCCTAGGTCTCCGGCAATTCGATCTGGCCAAACCACTAAGTGCTTACCAACATGTGCAGTGCCGTTAACAACTGTTGCAACCGCAACTGGTTGATCCGCTTGGACACTTGCGAACAAGTCAGGAAGTTCAGGCCAAGTTTCCTTGGAAACTTGCTCTACAAAAACTTCTAATATGCCGCCGCAAGTTAGTCCAACTGCGAAGGCATCATCGTTACTAATTCCATATTTTTCAAACTGCGGTACGCCATCGGCAATAACTTCGCCAGCTAGCTCATAAACCGCACCCTCAACACAGCCACCACTGACTGAGCCAGTTGCTTCACCTGCAGCGTTAACAAGCATGGAAGCTCCTGCGGGACGTGGAGCAGAGCGCCACGTACGAACCACAGTTGCCATGGCGGTAGTGTCGCCCGCCTGGTAAGCGGCGAATAATTCGTCTAGAACTTCTTTCAAGTAACTGTCCTTATTGTCGGTTGTTCTTAACCCTAAGGCAGATCAAGCCACTGCACTATTTGGCCAGATTCCGCGCCGCCTGCAGGCAAGACTGCGTAGCCATCAGCCTTAACAAAGCCACGAAGCATCGAGGAATCCAGGTGCTCTAATGGCGTTACCGAGTTTCCAGATTCCGAACACAAAACCAATCGCACCTCACGCGCTGGCCCTTTCAGGCCGGTAACTAAAACTCGCTCTTGAAGCTGCGGTAGTGCAGTGCCAGTGGAACCTGCAATTAACGAAGTTGCCAAGCTGAGTAGACCAATAACTGCAGACTGCGGATTTCCAGGTAAGCCAATTAGGAACTGCTTACCAATGCGCGCCATTAATTGGTGGTATCCCGGCCGAACTAACACTGCATCGATTATGAATTCGCCGCCAGCATCAACGATTGCGTTATGTAGGTGGTCAACGGGTCCAGCTGCAGTACCACCCGTTGTAATAATCAGATCTGCTTTCGAATTTGTAATTGCTGCAAAGTGATCTGGCAAGGTGTCAGCAATATGGCGAACTTCATTTAGTTCCGCACCAATGTGAGAAATCCAAAGTGGTAACTGGGGACCGAGTGAATCCCTAACTTTGCCTTCTCGTGAAGGTCCATCTGTTAGAAGTTCATCACCAAAGATTAAAACGTCAACAACGAGTTTCTTAAACACGGTCACTTCATCATTTCCGCCAGCAGCAGCAACGCCGATAATTGCTGGCGTCAACTTAGTCCCTTTTGGAATTAACACATCACTATTTTTAGCCTCGTAGCCACTTGGCCGAACATCATGAAAGTAAGGCAGTGCACCATCAGAATCTAAGATTCCAGATGCTCCCGCAATCGCGCTGACAGTTAGGTCTGATACCGAACTTTCTTCATCTTTAAGTGCCGCAGTCGCGCCATCGGGCATGACTGCGCCGGTTGCAATGTGAACACATTCGCCAGAATTTAGTTTTGAGACAAATTCATGTCCTGCGAGCGCATCTCCGACTCGAGTCCAAGGGCCAGGTCCACTGACAGCCCAGCCATCAATTCGCGATGCTGCAAATGGGGGCATATCTCCGAGCGCAGTGACTTCGGCTGCCAATACAAAGCCACCTGCTTGCTCAATTGGTAGGGAGACTGTGCCGGCTAAACTTGCAGCCTGATGTGCAAGCTCCCTGGCTTGGTGCCAAGTAACTTCAAACTCTGGATTAGAACTCATAGGGCTATTGTTCTAGATTTCCACAATGCGATACGCGGAACCAAGGAAAACCCAGTAAATACGGGCTTGCGCTATCGCAAACCGCAAAATCAAACAATAATGAACCCATGGCAAATGTTGCAAAGGCTTTCGTGACTACCGATGTGATTTTGGTGTCAGAACTAGCTGCTGCTGTGCGCTCGAACACAGCTGGGGCGGTAGTCACGTTTTCCGGAGATGTTCGCGACAACGACCATGGGCGTGAAGTTTCTTCTTTGGAATATGAAGCCCATCCAACTGCCCAAAACTTATTGGAAAAAGTTGCCAGTGAAATTGCTGCTCGCCACGAAGTATTAAGCGTCGCCGTGGCCCATCGTCATGGTCCGATTCCAATTGGCGAGTCAGCACTTGTTGCTGCTGTGGCGGCCAAGCACCGCAAAGCTGCCTTTGATGCCTGCGCAGATTTAGTTGACGAAGTAAAAGCACAAATTCCAATTTGGAAGCACCAGGTTTTCGCAGATGGAACTGATGAATGGGTGAACTGCGCATGAGTACTTTAATTGACACATTTGGTCGAGTGCACCGAGACATTCGAGTTTCATTAACAGATCGATGCAACCTGCGTTGCACATATTGCATGCCTCATGATTTTGCGGCATGGATGCCATCTGAAGATTTGTTAACAACTGACGAGCTGATGACAATTCTTGAAGTCGGCATTGATGCTGGAATTGATGAAGTCCGATTAACGGGCGGTGAGCCGTTACTTCGCCCAGACATTGTGGAAATTGTGGCTCGCATCAACAGCCTGCCAAACCCACCAAAACTTTCGCTTACTACTAATGGAATTCGGTTAGCTGCGTTAGCACAACCGCTCAAAGATGCAGGTTTAGAGCGGGTGAACATTTCTCTGGACACACTGAGCGCGGAGCGATTCAAGGCAATGACATTTAGAGATCGTTTTGACGATGTCCTAAAAGGCATTAAGAGTGCTCGCGATGCTGACTTAACTCCGATCAAGATCAATACCGTATTAATGCCAGGCGTGAATGATGACGAAGCAGTTGGCTTACTGAAATGGGCCCTTGATGAAGGACTCAAACTTCGGTTCATCGAGCAAATGCCACTTGACGCTGGTGGAGTTTGGGATCGATCCACGATGGTTACTGCAGACGATGTATTCCATGCACTGAATCCAGTATTTTCCTTGACTGCAGTTGAGGCACGTGGCTCCGCTCCGGCTGAAGAATTCCTTGTTAATGGTGGTCCCGAAACTGTTGGAATTATTGCAAGCGTTACTCGACCATTCTGTGGATCCTGTGATCGCTTGCGTCTAACTTCCGATGGACAGCTCCGTTCCTGCCTATTCGCTACTAAAGAAATGGATCTGCGTTCTGTTCTTCGGGAATCCGACGATAGCGATGAAGCCAAGCGCGCTGAAATTGCATTGCGGTTTGGCAAAACGGTATTGAGCAAACTTCCAGGACATGGAATTAATGACCCA
This sequence comes from Candidatus Nanopelagicales bacterium, assembly GCA_040377565.1. Classification (GTDB taxonomy): domain Bacteria; phylum Actinomycetota; class Actinomycetes; order S36-B12; family UBA5976; genus UBA5976. The sequence goes on from JBEION010000022.1 coordinate 4,370, forward strand.
AGCTTCATCCAGCCAGCACGGCCAATGTCAGCCATCGGCGGTTAGCCGATGCTGACATTAATAGGCATTGCCAGTTCAAGCACGCTCGCGTGCGAAGCAATCGGCGGTTGGCCGATGCTGACATTAATGGGCAGTTAGCTGATGGCGGTAACAGTTAGGTTCTATGCCGCAGCGCGCAAAGCGGCAGGAGTTACTGAGCTCCAACTAGAACCAGCAAGTGCAATGCAGATCTTGGACAAAGCAGTTGAAGCCCATCCCAATTTGGCGCAGGTTTTGCCGCAATGTAGTTTTCTGCTTAATGAAGTTGCGCTGCATGATCTCAACACGCAGGTTCTAGATAACGCAACACTAGATGTGTTGCCACCATTCGCTGGAGGCTAATGTGCCAGGAATGCAAAATGTCGATTTCCTCATCGCGATTTGCCTAATGCTTGGTGCGATTCTTTACACTTCCGTTGGCCACGCTGGTTCATCTGTCTACATCGCGATCATGTCGTTGTTCGGGGTACCAGCACAGGTCATAAAGCCGACCGCTCTTGTGTTGAACATCATCGTTTCGTCTTACACCAGCTTTAGGTACATTTCTGCAAAACTTTTTGACCTTAAGTTATACATTCCACTTGCGGTTGGTGCTATTCCAATGGCATTCCTTGGTGGCTCAATTGATCTACCAAGCAATATCTATAAACCAATCGTTGGAGCCATTCTTTTCTTTGCTGGAATCATGTTTGTGTTTCAGCTGAATCCACAGGGCACCAAGGAGCCAAAGCACCCACCAGTTGCAATTGCAGTGCTAACTGGCGCGGTAATCGGATTACTATCGGGATTAACTGGAACTGGCGGTGGAATTTTTCTTTCACCACTCATTATATTTTTCGCTTGGACAACGGTTAAAGGCGCTTCTGGCACTGCTGCGCTGTTTATTTTGACGAACTCTGTTTTTGGATTACTTGGGCACATTTCATCAGTCTCCGAATTGCCTGATGCGTTATGGCTGTATGCAATTGCGGTAATCATTGGCGCACTCATAGGAACCAGGTTAGGAATCAAACAATTCTCAAACGACATGGTCAAGCGTGCTTTGGGTGCTGTCCTACTAATTGCGGGCGCAAAGTTGATGTTTAACCTGTAATTACGTGAAATTCTCCAGACAAGTGGCAAGTGGGCGAAATAAACTTCAGTAAGCAACTCATTTGCGAAAGGTGACTCACGTGGAATTAGAACATTCATTTACCGTTCCCGCTGATATTGATACTGCTTGGAATACTTTGCTTGATGTAGAGCGAATTGCCATGTGTATGCCTGGCGCAACTTTGATAAGCGTTGAAGGTGACACCTTTAAAGGTGAAGTAAAAATTAAATTAGGTCCAATCACTATGGTCTTTGGTGGCACCGCATCCTTTGTAGATAAGGACGTAGCGAACCATCGGCTTGTTATCAACGCTTCTGGCAGCGAAACCAAAGGAACTTCAACGGCGCAAGCCACTGTTACCACCCAACTCGTTGCCGAGAGTCCGACGCTAACTCGCGTAGATGTAAATACTGATCTAGCACTAACTGGTAAGCCAGCTCAATTCGGCCGCGGCGTGATGTCAGATGTGGCAGGTCGCATCATTGGTCAGTTTGCCGGAAACCTTGAAGGCGTTATTGCTACTGGTTCTGGCGGTGCTGGCACCACAAGCACAGATGCGTCTGCACCGGCTGCTGCTACGCCCGCTTCAGCAGCTGATGCAATTGACATGATGGAAGTCGCTGGTGGGGCAGTTGCCAAGAAGTTGATTCCAGTTGTATTAGTTGTTGTTGCACTAGTAGCAGCCTGGTTACTACTTAAGTAACCCCATAAAATAAGGGTTTACCTAACTATCCCGCTATCCTCATCTCGCTTATGAGGCGATTTGCGCGCATAATTGAGTAACGAACTCGGGAGGTGTCCGGTGCCAAAGATTCTTGCTTCACGTGTAGCTGATCTACATAAATCACGGACGCCATATGTGCATGCCCGAGTTGTGCTGGCTGAGAAACCAACTTCGGCCAAGCCGGGAGATGAAGCGTTAATTTTCTCCGATGGAACTATCGAAGGCTTTGTTGGGGGATCTTGTGCCGAATCTACGGTGAGAACGCAAGGCATGTCCGTTCTTGACGACGGGCACGCCTTATTGTTGCGTATCGCTCCACTGCCAGAGCCAGATACCCAATCTGGAAAGCGCACAGTGCACAACCCATGTTTATCCGGTGGAACTTTGGAAATATTTTTGGAGCCTGTTATGCCTGCACCGCTAGTTGCAATTTTTGGAGATAGCCCAATTTCCGGATCACTAATCAAGCAAGGTCCCGGCGCCGGATATGAAATGGTCGAATGGGATAACTCAATCGATTTGGCCACAACGTTCGCTGTGATAGTTGCAGCACATGGTCGCGATGATGAAACTATGTTGCTGGAAGCCGCTGTAACAGCAGGCGTGCCATATGTTGGATTAGTTGCTAGTCGCAAACGTGGCACTGCTGTAATTGAAATGTTGAATTTGACTCCAGATCAAAAAGCTTCGATATATTCACCAGCGGGTCTTGATATTGGCGCGCGCACTCCAGACCACATTGCGCTTTCAATCCTTGCCGAAATGGTGCAAGCCGGAGCCAATTCGACCGAACCTAGAACGCCAGCGCCAGTTTGTGAAACAGCAATCGATCCAGTGTGCAACATGTCGGTACCGATGGTTAACGAATCCATTCATGCCGAGTTTGGCGATACAACCGTTTGGTTCTGCGCACCTGGTTGCTTGAAGGCTTACTCAGCTAATCCTGAAGCGTTTCAGCTGGTTTAAAGATGGCTAACTCCTTTGCTTCACCCAGTGAATTGCGAACTGCGCTAGCACAGGATGGCTACTTAGCCGATGAAGGTTTAGCAACTGCGCTTTATATAGCGATGTCTTTGCCTCAACCACTGTTACTTGAAGGTGAAGCAGGTGTTGGTAAAACTCAAGCCGCTAAATCTCTTGCAGCATTACTTAATACTCCGTTAATTAGATTGCAATGCTACGAAGGTATCGATGCCTCAGAAGCTCTATATGAATGGAATTACCCACAACAGCTGCTAGGTATTCGCGTTGCCGAGTCTCAAGGCAAGTCCCTAACCGAAGGTTCTCTTTTTACGCGTGATTACTTGATAGAGCGCCCATTGATGCAGGCCGTTGAACACCCAGGCCCACTGCCCGCAGTTTTGTTGATTGATGAAGTTGATCGAGCCGACGAAGAATTTGAAGCTTTCTTATTTGAATTGTTAGCCGAAGGATCAGTAACGATTCCTGAACTTGGCACAATTTTTGCGAAAGTTCCACCAATTGTGATTCTGACTTCAAATCGCACGCGTGATTTACATGATGCGCTAAAGCGCAGGTGTTTGTATAACTGGATCGATTACCCAGACATTCACCAAGCCACCGCAATTATCCGCAGTAGAGTTCCGAAAGCTACTGAAGATTTAACCGCGCAGGTTGCATCCGCGGTTCAGCGCCTTCGCTCATTGGATGTCCAAAAGCAACCAGGCATAGCCGAAGCGATTGACTGGGTGAATGCCGCAATGATTTTAGGACTAGATCGGATTACTGCAGATAATGCAGCTCAAACTTTAGGTAGCGTTTTGAAGTATCGCGAAGACCATGACGTAGCTCAAGCCCAAGGCTTGGGCTGGGTGGTTAATGGCTGACCTAGCGCACATTGTTGCCACGTTTGGACAAGTGCTGCATGTGGCAGGTATTCCGGCTACGCCCGAGCGCCGGGCTCGCTTCGCGCAAGCGGTAGTTGATATCAATCCAATCCAGGTTACAGACTTGTACTGGATTGGGCGCGTTACTTTACTTTCTAGCCGCGAACAAATTGAAACTTACGATTTGGTTTTCAATCAAGTCTTTCGTGGAATTGTTGATCTAAAGGACGTAAACGAGCCGGCACAAACACCCAATCCAGAAAATGCTCGAGAGTCTGGTGAACAGCAACCTGCCAACGAGGTGAGCGAGCAAGAAAAACGCAATCAAAGTGGCGCCGGGTCTAATGCCACACCTGGTGAGAAGTCCGAAGAAAGCGATACCGCCGAGCCGCCAGCCCTACTTGCCCCAGCCAGTAATGATGAACGCCTGCAGGACACCAGTTTTTCGGAATGCACGCCGCAAGAGTTGGATTTGATTGCAGCACTTGTTGCCAAACTTCCGTTAGTGCCACCGCGTCGACCAAGTCGACGGAGTAAACGACATAACAGTGGCCAGGCAATTGATATGCGTTCAACAATCCGGCATTCCTATTCAACAGCAGGAGATCCTGTGGATCTTATGTATCGAAAGCGGAAAGATCGACCCCGGCGTGTGGTGTTGATTGCAGATGTCTCGGGATCCATGGAACCTTATTCAAGAATCTATTTGCACCTAATGCTCGGGGCGGTACGCGCACTTCATGCTGAAGCGTTTGTCTTTGCGACCCGACTTACTCGCTTAACTCGATTCTTAAGTACTGGCGATCCGGATATCGCTTATCGAAAAGTCGCGCAGAATACCCCCGATTGGTTTGGCGGCACCCGAATAGGCAAGACCATGTTGGAATTCATTCGAGATCATGGACAACGCGGTATCGCACGTGGCGCTGTAATCGTAATCGTTTCGGATGGTTGGGAAACTGATGATCCAGAGATACTCAAGCAAGCTATGCAAAGACTTGCCAGACTCTCACATCACATCATCTGGGTAAATCCTCGTAAAGCAGCTGCGAATTACGAACCATTAGTAGCTGGTATGGCTGCAGCCCTGCCGTACGTTGATACTTTTGTGAGTGGACATTCGTTACGGGCGTTACAAGAAGTTATGGACGCGATCCGCAATGCCCAAGAGCGAACGATTGCTTATCCTCGACAGGCAGCTTCTTAAAGAACTGCAACCTGCATTAATTGCTTGAAGGTTTCTTCACCTTCGCCTGTAATTGAAATCCTTGGGTCGGAACTATCAATTCGTCCCCATAAATAAAGATCCATCGCTTCAGCGTCTCCCGAGATAACTAAGCGAGCA
>JBEION010000066.1:0-5254 GCA_040377565.1 Candidatus Nanopelagicales bacterium
CCACCACTTCGGATTTGGCTGCTGCTCCTAAAGACGCCGCTGATGCATACTTGCGTCTGCATTTACTTTCGCACCGATTAATGGCACCGCGAACTATAAATCTTGATGGGTTGTTTGGATTGCTTACCAATGTTGCCTGGACCTCACTTGGTCCAGTCGCCGTTGAGAATGTTACTCAAGTGGCCATAAATGCTCGAGCCAAAGGTATTCAGTTAAACGTTTTTGGCTTGGATAAGTTTCCTCGCATGTTGGATTACGTAGTTCCAAGTGGCGTGCGAATTGCTGACGCTGATCGCGTGCGACTTGGAGCTCATTTAGCTTCTGGCACGACTGTCATGCACGAAGGATTCGTAAACTTCAACGCTGGAACTCTAGGTGCCAGCATGGTTGAAGGTCGAATCTCAGCTGGCGTAGTTGTTGGTAACGGATCTGACATTGGTGGTGGCGCCAGCATTATGGGAACTCTCTCTGGTGGCGGCAAAGAAGTAATCACTATTGGTGAAAATTGCTTGGTGGGCGCCAACGCCGGCGTGGGAATTTCCCTTGGCGATAGTTGTGTCGTTGAAGCCGGTTGTTACATCACTGGTGGATCAAAAATCACACTTCCAGATAACACCGTGGTGAAAGCAAAAGAATTGTCTGGTGCTAACGGTTTGTTATTCCGACGTAACTCAGTTTCGGGTGCACTCGAAGCAGTAACTCGCGAAGGTACTTGGGGCGGGCTAAACGAAGCCCTTCACAAAAACTAAGTTCTAGTTAGCGCTTGGCTAGATCGACGTAGCCGCGTTCAGCTTCACCAATGTAAACCTGGCGTGGGCGACCAATCTTGGTGTCTGGATCTGTGATCATTTCCTGCCACTGTGCGATCCAACCTGGTACTCGACCAATTGCAAAGAGCACAGTGAACATGCGAGTTGGGAAACCAATCGCGCGGTAAATCAAACCAGTGTAGAAATCTACATTCGGGTACAGCTTGCGCTCGATAAAGAATTCGTCATTTAGTGCTGCGTCTTCTAGTTCGCGTGCGATATCAAACAGCGGATCTTGAACGCCAAGCATAGTCAAAATGTCATGTGCATGCTTACGCACAATTGCGGCGCGTGGATCGTAGCTCTTGTAAACGCGGTGGCCAAAGCCCATAAGCTTTACGCCTTCTTCGCGATTCTTTACGCGCTGAATGAACTGTTGAACTGTGTCACCAGAACTTTGGATTTCTTCCAACATTTCAAGAACCGCTTGGTTCGCGCCACCGTGAAGCGGACCGAACAACGCGTTGATGCCAGCTGAAACCGAAGCGAACAAGTTTGCATGCGATGAACCAACCATACGAACCGTTGAGGTTGAGCAATTCTGTTCGTGATCTGCGTGCAAAATAAACAGCATGTCTAGGGCTTTAACAATTGCAGGATTCACTTCGTATGGTTCAGCTGGAACACCGAAAGTCATATTCATGAAGTTGGAAACATAATCAAGAGAATTATCTGGGTAGCGCGAAGGCTGACCGATTGTTTTCTTGTATGCATAAGCAGCAAGAGTTGGGATCTTTGCCATCAAGCGAATTGTTGAGATCTCAACTTGGCGGGCATCAAACGGATCAAGTGAATCTTGGTAGAAAGTAGAAAGCGCACTCACTGCACTACTCAAAACTGGCATTGGGTGCGCATCGCGTGGGAAACCATCAAAGAATCGACGAAGGTCTTCGTGCACCATGGTGTGCATACTGATGTCTTCAGTGAACTTACTTAACTCGCCGGCACTTGGCAGGTGACCATAAATCAAAAGGTAAGAAGTTTCTAGAAAAGTACTTTGCTCTGCAAGTTGTTCGATTGGGTAACCGCGGTAACGCAAAATTCCCTTATCGCCATCAATGTAAGTGATTGCAGATTCACATGAAGCAGTGTTCATGAAGCCATGGTCAAGCGTTATGTGGCCGGTTTCTTTAAGCAACGCCGACACGTCATAACCTGAAGCGCCAACCGTAGCTGGGACCTCACCAAGAAGTAGTTCGCCATTTGGGTGGACCAGTTTTGCTTGGGACATGAGTCAAACTTACTATTTGCGCCCTTGCTAGGACTAATCAGACTATTTACTTACTGCCCGATAACCGGGCGGCAGCGCTGGCAATTCGCTCATCCGTAGCCGTTAGGGCAAGGCGGACATGGCGCTGACCTGCTGGTCCGTAAAAGTCTCCTGGAGCAGCCAAGATGCCCTTCTCAGCAAGCCAGTTAACCGTTTCAAGGCAATCGGCTCCGTTGGTAGCCCATAGATATAGGCCAGCCTGAGAGTGCTCAATTTTGAATCCAGCCGAAACTAGTGCGGTGTGAAGTACATCACGTCGCTTGGCATATTTGGCTTTTTGTACTGCCACATGCGCATCGTCGGCAAGCGCTGCCACTGTTGCTAGCTGAACTGGTGTTGAAACCAACATGCCAGCGTGCTTTCGGAGTCCAACTATGTCAGCAATTAACTTGGTATCGCCCAATACTGCGCCGGACCGATAGCCCGCAAGATTTGATCGCTTCGACAATGAGTGCACGGCCAAGATCCCAGTGAAGTCTGTGCCACAAACTCGAGGATCCAGAATTGAAATTGGCTGCGCTTCCCAACCAAGTTCGATGTAGCACTCATCACTAACAACTGGAGCAGAAAGCTCGCGGCCGCGGGCAATGATTTCTTTTAATTGATCCGCGGTTAATACTTCGCCAGTTGGATTGCTTGGAGAATTCACCCAAATCAGGTCAGCGTTATCTGGAATGTCTGAGGCTTGTTTGTACGTTACGTATCTTGCATGCGCCATCAATGCGCCAACTGCATATGTTGGATAAGCAAGTTCTGGAATGGCAACTGTGCTGCTGGCATTTAATCCAAAAACGATCGGGAGCCAAGCGACAATTTCTTTAGATCCAATTGATGGCACAACTTGATCAACGTTTAGATCAGCCGACAAGATTCGCGAAGCCCAAGAAACCCAAGCTTGTCGTAGTTCGATTAGTCCGGCTGCGGTTGGATACCCAGGTGCATTAGCGGCGGCGGCAAGCGCAGCAGTAATTACTTCAGGAGTGTCATCTACGGGAGTGCCGATAGAAAGGTCAACAATTCCATCTGGATGTTTTCGTGCTACATCCCCTGCAGCTGCAATTCGATCCCAGGGAAAATCTGGTAACCCATTTGCAAGTGGTGAAATCAGTTAACTCACCTGTGGTGGAAGAGACTTGATTTCTTCTGGGTCGTTGCTGGTCTTGCCAGTCTTTGACGCGCCACCAGGAGAACCGATGGTTTCGAAGAATGCAGTGTTAACGCCCTTAAAGCTGTCCCACTTTTCTGGGACATCGTCTTCGTAGTAGATCGCTTCAGTTGGACAGACTGGTTCGCAGGCGCCGCAGTCAACACATTCGTCGGCCTGGATGTACATCATGCGATCGCCTTCGTAGATGCAATCTACTGGGCATTCTTCGATACAAGCCTTGTCTTTAACATCGACACAAGGCAGTGCAATCACATAAGTCATTTCGACCTCCATACAAATCCTGCGAGAAAAGTAACTTTCTCAGCACTACAAACTTACCTGTCTATTGGGATTTTTGTCGCATCAGGCTTCGGATTCGGGAAGTGAATGCTGTCCTCTGTCTGGAAGGCGCATGGCAGGGAGTACCGCCGCCATAGAAAGCAGAACGGCGCCAACGATTATGTAGGACGTGGAATACCAAGTCACAGTGAATACTAAGTCCCCATTTGCAGATTCAATTGCCATCCGAAGTGTGATCAAAACCCAGCTGACGGTAAATGCTGTTCCAGCTAACCGCGTCTGAAATTGCCGATTTAGCCACAAGATTGTCAACAGACAAATGCTTAAGGAAAGCACTAAGCCATACGGAACTCGAATTCCAAGAATCACTATTCGATCAGCATGAGCAAAGCCGGCAATAATGCTGACAAATGCGCCAACGATTGCACTGAATAGAACTATCCGAAGCTTTGTCATTTAACTAATCTATTGCTTTATTGAAATGCCATTGAATAAATCAGTTTCTCTGCCCATTGCATCAAATGGTTCCGCTGGAGTTCCAGCCACCAATCGGTAGTACTCAGTGCCCATAACTTGTGAGCCTAGGTTGTTAGAAAGTGCAAAGAATCCTTCTTCAGTACTTATCTGCGTGGCATGAGCTCGCAGGGCACGCATTTTCTGTTCTGCAAATTCCCCACCATCAATTGCTGTCGTAACAAGTTCATCTGGACAAGCAAATGGAATTTCATCTGGGTCTTGCGCGGCAAATCCAGTGTCCTCGCCTGCCGCCTTTAGCATTTCGATGCCGGCTCGCATCACACTAACTGGAAACGCCGTCCAATAAACCTTTGCTATTGACCAAGGTGCTCCTAATTCCGGAGCAAAACTAGGCGCTGCTGCTAACTCCCTCGCATATGTTGCAACGCGATGTGCCTGAATATGATCTGGATGTCCGTATCCGCCGAAATCATCGTAGGTTACTAAAACCTGAGGACAGGTTTCGCGAATTATCTTTACTAAATGCTTTGCTGCTTCTAATAGATCTGCGCGCCAAAAACAATCGGTGCGATCGTTTGGCGGCGTGCCCACCATCCCGCTATCCCGAAAAGCGTTCGGGCCACCCAAGAGTCGCCAGTCGGTCACGCCAAGTTCAGCCATAGCTGCTGCTAATTCCGTAATTCGATGTTTGCCCAGTCCATCCGATTGGTCAGCAGCTAAATGGGCAAGTTCTGGAACTAAAATTTCGCCTTCTTCACCTAACGTGCAGGTGACAAGCGTGACCTGTGCCCCAGCAGATACATACTTAGCCATAGTTGCGCCACTGCCGATAGTTTCGTCATCAGGATGCGCATGCACCAATAGCAAACGGTGATTCGGCAGAACGCCTGAGCTAGATGTCATGTACCAACTGTACGAGACACCTACTAGTTAAACGTGGCAGGATCAAGGGGTGACCGAATCCTTTCCACGCCAAAGTGCGGCAACTCGCAATTTTCAATTGGGTGCACCTCGAAGTTTCCAGGTGTGCGAATCTGGTGAGCAAGTCTTGTTTCTACGAAGCGATAGCGGCCGAGATTCCGTTAACTCACTTTGGATCTATGACGTAGCAAAGCGAATCGAAACCAAGTTCGCAGATCCTCGAGTTCTTCTGGCTGATGATGCTGAGGTACCGGCTGCCGAAAGAGCTCGGCGCGAACGAATGCGAGAAACCACTTCTGGAATCACTTCTTATTCAACGGATCACACGGG
>JBEION010000203.1:0-2577 GCA_040377565.1 Candidatus Nanopelagicales bacterium
CTGGTCAGAGCAACCGACCAGCGCAAGCGAGACAACAAGACCTGAAATGACAACGGGAAGTTTCATACTTTTAGCCTACGTCTGGCATGCACACAGGTTGGTTAGCCACACACCTTGGGATACCTGCGAGTAAGTCGGAGCTGACCGATACATTCAGAGTTATGGAATCGCGCTTTGCAAACCCAGGAGATGTTGGTCATTTCCTGCATTACGGGGGATCAGGCGGCACTCACGAACTGGACCACGACTTTGTTGTAGTTGATGTTGAGACCTCAGGCCTAGATCCAGCAGCCGGAGCGCGGGTTATTGAGATCGCTGCGGTGCGGATTAACCAGGCTGGCCAAATCCAAGATTCCATGTCTTCTCTGGTCAACCCAGAAGATGGCAACACTGGCGCTGACTGGATCCATGGAATTACGGCTGACATGGTTACCGATGCTCCAACTTTCGACCAGATCTTTGATGACTTAGCGCGAGTTATGGACAATGCGATTTTTGTGGCACATCATGCCAAGTTCGATGAAGGCTTTGTGGCGGCCGAAGCCCAACTTGCTGGCGCTAAGTTACTGACCATGCCAGCGATCTGCACTTATTGGTTGGCACGCAACACGGTAAAGGGCACAGACAATTTCAAACTAGGAACTTTGGCAACACACTTTGAAATCTCACAAGAGAGTGCACACACAGCTCTAGATGATGCAAAAGTTGTGGCTACGATGCTTCCGAAAATGTTGTCGAATTACAAAACGCTGACTTATTTCACGCAGCCAACTGAGCAACCAAGAATTGGAAAGAGCGCGGCGTTATTTCCGCGGAACTAACTTGCGGTTCTAGCTAATAGTTACAGTACCGCTTGCTGTTTTGAAGGTTACTGAAATCAATCCGATTTCATCGTCTTCAACCCAAGTCAATGCGATGTCATCTAGTAGAGCTTCTGGTGTGTCACCCAACCAAGTAGTTAGCGAATTACGATCGCCACTTAGAGCAAATTCAGTGATGCTTACTGATTCAGTTCCACCAATACTTGGATGCGCACTCATGTCATCCCACTTGATGAAGAAAGGCAAAATTGGTTCAGCGATTAGGTCGATAACGCCAATCTGCTTCCAAGTTAAATCGCTGCCACCGGGACGAAGACGATGTCCGGGACCAGCCTGGCGACCAATGCGAGTCTCTAGTGGAGCAACATCGTCAACGCGAACTGCCCAACCCATCCAGCCACCGCCAGCCTCAGCGCGATTACGAACAGCCTGACCAAATGGCACGGTTTCAGCAACTGGGTGCTCTAGGGGAGCCACGATTTCGATGTATTGGCCAGAGGCCATCGGCAAAATAAAGTTACGGGTTCCAGCACGTGGGTGCTTACCACCATCGATAAATGCAACACCTAACTCAGCTCCGAGACGCTGCACTGTGTCCGCAAGTTCGGCATTCGTGACGGCGTAGGCGACGTGATCTAGTTGCATGAGAAAACTTTGGCACAACCGGGACAGGTGCGCTTCACCGGGGTCAGGTTTTGGCCGCGACACGCTGGGCGTGTCATTACCGAGGTTGCAGGGGTTTGTTGTCTAGATTTTCGTTAAGCACCCAGAGGGACGGCGGAGGGGAAGCCACCCGAACTCTGGGTGCTCTTTCATGGCCAAAATTGGTGCCCATTCACAGCAGAAAATTCTCAACAGTGAACGGGTAACTCTGGATCTCAGTTAGCCAACGTCACAGGCTTTGGGAATGAAAAATTCCCATGATGAGCAGAAGCCAGATTCGTTACTAGATCTGCAGGCACCTTCGCTCAGTGCCCAACAAGTTAAACAACGCAATGCCCAGATATTGAAAGCTGCAAATGACTTTGCCGAAGCTGTCGAAGCCGATGCATTTTCAGCTCGCGAAAACCTAGTGCAAGAGATTTTCCAGCGTCTCCAGGTCGACAAGGATCTCACTTGGAAAGAACATGCCAAGTTGAGCGTTGGCCTTTGCGACATCAGGACTCGTGATGGCCTGCTTCGAAAGCTTCATGATGCACCGGAGTTGCGTGGTCAATTTCTATCGCACCTAATCCGCGAGGTTTCGCGCGCTACTCAAGAGTTCGCAGCGCCCCTGGCAACGGTTTATGCCGGGATCGCTTGGTTGGAGGGTCAAACTGAGCTAACGCGCTTAGCTGTTGACCATGCTCTGCAAATTGATTCAAGTTATTCCCTTGCCCAGCTCCTGGACATCGCACTTCGACATAACGTTCCGCCGTCGGTCTGGTCATCGTCCTTGGCAGCCGTCAGCTTCGATGCTTGTTTAAAGGGTGCTGCGTAATTATCCACAGCCGATGAATCTGGACTTGAAAATTCGGGTTAGCGATTTAGGCTCAAGATCTTGGCGAATCTTTGGCCACATATGTTTCGGGGGGAACCATATGAAAGCAAGGCTGTTGCAGTTGGCGGCTGTTTGCGTAACAGCGCTTTGCATCGCGACTTTTGCAGCTACACCGCCAGTTGCCGCTAATCCAAATGTTGGTGGCAATAACTCAATCTCGGCTTATGTGGGAACGGGTGGCTTACTTTTGCCAGATTCATTCTCGGGATCGAAAGC
>JBEION010000247.1:0-2121 GCA_040377565.1 Candidatus Nanopelagicales bacterium
GATCCTCGATTCTCCAATTGGAGTTGGCAACCTCTTGGTTGTTGTTGCACTAAAGACACTCGTACTAATTGCGTGCCTGGCTGGTGGTTGGTATGGCGGTCAGATTTTCCCGCTTGCTTTCATCGGAGCGGGCACTGCGCTATTAGTTGCTGAGTTAGTAAACAGTTCGGCAACTCTTGGTTTGGTGGCTGCTGGATTTGTAGCAGCCAGCGCAGTTGGAATTCGTCGCCCAGCCTTGGCGCTTTTACTTGGTTTTGTACTATTCCCATCAACTACTTACATACCAATGCTGCTTGCAACCGTGATTGCAGTTGCAGTGATCGGTAAAAGATCTGCGGAACTTCCAAGCCATTAATGACACAAAAAATCGTCCACACCAAAATGATGTGGACGATTTAAAGTGGATTTACTCAGCAGTCTTAAACCATGCATTTGCCTTGGAAGTGCTAACAATTAACAATGCAATGGCGTTCAATGCAATTGGAACCCAACCGTAAGGCAGGGTCATGAAGCCGAAAATTATGTTGATTACAGCAAGTGCTTGAATAACAACCTGGGCTGATCGAGATCCAATCAAGATCATCTTTGAGATCGTTACATAGATAAGGCCAAGCACAATCGATAGCAGACCATTAATTAGCAAGTAACTTGTCGAAATTTCAATTGATATTCCACCTGGAGCACTAAGCACCGCAGGATTCTCACCAATTGGCGCAAGTACCATGAGCACGCCCAATCCAACGTTAAAAATTGCAATTACCCAGATCAAACCAGCTACGAATGTAACCATAGCTGGACGCTTTGCAGCGGTTGTTGTAGTCATTCTTCCTCCGTAGAGAACAACAAAACCAATTCGAAATCTTCGATTTGGCCACTTAAACGGTAGCAGATTGGGATATTAGGTAGCATTCTATTTACGCCCTTTACCCCGGAGATTTAGTTGGCAAATTTAAAGATTGTTATCGTTGGCGCTGGTATTGCAGGTACTGGCTTGGCCGATGAGTTAACCCAGTTGGGGCAACGAGATGTCACAGTGGTCGATCAAGGTCCAATCTGGAAAACAGGTGGCGCAACATCTCATGCGCCTGGTTTAGTAACTCGCACCAGCACTTCAAAGATGATGCATCGGTTTGCGGATTACACAATTACGAAACTTTTGAATATGGATGTAGCTGGGGATCCGTGTTTTTATCCTGTTGGTTCGATTGAAGTTGCTTTAACGCAAGAGCGACTCGATTATTTGGTTCGCCGCACAGAATTTGCTGCCTCATGGGGATTTAGTGCCGAGATGCTGTCACCTGAAGAATGCGCAAACTTAAATCCACTGTTAGATCCGACAACTTTCATTGGTGGCTTTCACACAACTGGTGAAGGAATTGGCAAGGCACTTAGGGGAGCGCAAGCTCAAGGTGAACGAGCGCAATCAAACGGTGCAACATTTATTGGCAACACCACAGTTACTGGAATTGAAACCGTTGGCTCAAAAGTTACTGGCGTAAGAACTGCCACCGGTGTGATCCCGGCTGACTTAGTTGTAATTGCTGCAGGTGGATGGGGAAGTTCCATAGCTTCCACCGTTGGTGTCACTCTGCCTCTAATTTCTATGGAACATCAATACGCAGTTACCGAGCCAGTGTCTGTGTTGGCGAAAGGCCGAGATGGTGACGCCAGCGTTCCGTTTGTGCGAATTTATGAAGCAGGCACTTATGTCCGTGACGAAGGCGATAAAGCAGGAGTAGGCTCCTTTAACCATCGCGCACTTCCCGTAAGTGATTCCGATATGGTCAACAATGCTGCCACGTTAGATGATCCATCTAAGTTGCCATTCACTCAAGTTGATTGGGATCAAGCCTGGGTTGAAACGCTAGAAGTAATGCCAGTTTTATCTGGTTTGAAATATGAACAGGCTTACAACGGCGTCTTCCCATATTCCGCAGATGGTTTACCGCTAATGGGTCCAGCTCCAAGCGTTGATGGCCTCTGGATACTCGAATGTCTCTGGGCAACGCATTCCATTGGTGCAGCACGTTCCTTGGCGCAAGCAATTTGTGGACTCGCACCTGACATCGATTTCGCTCCAGCAGATCTAACTCGCTTTGATGATGCCGAACTAGTTCCAGC
>JBEION010000176.1:0-2823 GCA_040377565.1 Candidatus Nanopelagicales bacterium
GGCGGTGTGGGATCAGATCTATTAGCAACTAGAGGCCAAAGTGGCACCAGTAGTTCTGTAACGCACCCAGGATCTAATGGACAAGAAACGTAATTGGCTCGGCGGCTTGGGGGATTGCATTCCTAGTCCCATGGGCAATACGAAGGATTACCAGAAAGTCATCGGGGGATGGACGAGTGGCTAAGTACTGCGAACTCGTAACATGGTCACCGAGAATCTAGGAGTATTCGATGGCAAAACTTGGTCTAGTGGATAGCAAGCTAAATACCTTGCCAGAACCACAGCGCACCGTAATGTTAAAGATGGCTGCCACGATTCGCGAACTAATTCCTGGTGCAACTGAGTGCATCAGTTACAACCTTCCAGCATTTGAAGTTGAAGGCGGAGTGATTTGCGGCATTGAGGGCTACAAAAAGCACAATTCATACTTCCCATTCAGCGGAAATGTGTTGACTCAGCTATCAAGTGAATTAGCCAACTTCGAAATGACTCAGGGTTCATTGCACTTTCCGTTGGACAAGCCGCTGCCTAAAGGTTTGCTTAACAAACTGATTCGTGTTCGTTTGGATCAAATTGAAGAAAAGTCTCGCAAAGGAACCGGCCCTATTCTGAGCTACTACGACAATGCCGTTTTGCAATCAAAGGGCAAAATGCGAAAAGGCGAACTGCATGGACCTTGGCAATGGTGGCGTAAAGACGGAACCTTGATGCGAAGTGGTGAGTTCAAATCAGGTGCTCAGGTTGGAATTTGGTGGACTTACGATGCAAAAGGTAAGCCTTACAAGAAAACTGAGTTCTAGAACGCGTAAGTAGACAGAAGCAGATTCGTTTCAGATGAACTGATTTCTTTCATCTCCCGAATTTCATTAATGGCTTTATCAAACTCTTCTAACGAGTCGGCTTGAATGTCTGCAATCAGATCCCATTTGCCATTTGTTGAGTGCACGGCAGTCACGTTGGGCGAGCTGCTTAGGCGAGTCACAACTGACTTTGCGGTATTGCCTTCGGTGGCAATTGACATGATGGCGCGAACCACGTTAGGGGAAGAGCCAGGATTGACTTTCACGGTGTAGCCAACGATAGTTCCGTCATTTTCCAAGCGAGTGATCCGATGCTGCACAGTTGCTCGAGCAACCTTGAGGTCACTAGCTATGGAACTTATGGAAGTGCGAGCATCTTTGCGGAGCTGGGCCAAAATGGCGCGATCTAGATCATCCATGGTTATCCTTACAATTTGATAGATTTAGGATAGCAAATTGCTAAACTAGAATGCTAATTAGTGCAATTTGTTGGCACTATGTGACAGTGAAAACCAGTAGTTTCTAAGTCTTACAAGTAGTTTCCCCACCCGAACAGGATTCCCAATGACTCGTTTTGTTGATGTGCCAGCAATGGCAAAGCTAATTCAGGCTATTGAGGTCGATGAATTCATCGCTGAGCTAACAGATGTCATCGAAGCTAACTTCGTGCGCTGGGAAGAGTTCGATAAGGCTGCTCGCTTTGGCGCTCACAATGATGAAGGCGTTATCGAATTGATGCCGACATCAAATGCCGAGCGCTATGGCTTTAAGTATGTAAATGGTCATCCAGAAAACATTAAGCACGACCTATTCAGTGTCATGGGCTTTGGTGTTCTATCTGACATGAATACCGGCTACCCAATGTTGCTAAGTGAGTTAACTCTGGCAACTGCAATGCGAACTGCGGCCACTTCAGTTATGGCAGCTCGCGCATTAGCTCGTAAAGATTCTCGCGTTATGGCAGTTATTGGAAACGGCGCACAAGCTGAATTCCAAGCCATTGGTTTTCATAAGGTAATCGGGATAACTGAAATTCGGGCATTTGATATTGATCCAGAAGCAACTGAGAAGTTAGCGCGAAACTTGGCTGAATTTGAAGGCTTAAAAGTTGTGCACTGTAACTCGGCGGCTGAGGCCGTCAAGGGTGCTGACATCGTTACAACGATTACCGCCGATAAGGCAATGGCCACAATCATTACTGCGGACATGGTTGAACCAGGCATGCACTTCAACGGTGTTGGTGGCGACTGCCCAGGAAAAACCGAGTTAGCTGCTGGAGTACTTACTCAAGGCAAAGTGTTCGTGGAATTTGAACCACAGACGCGTATCGAAGGTGACATCCAGCAGATGCCAGCTGACTTCCCGGTTAATCACTTATGGAAAGTATTGGCAGGAAAAGAAGTGGGTCGTGATAACGACGAGCAAGTAACCATCTTTGACTCAGTTGGCTTTGCGATTGAAGACTTCTCAACTCTTGAGTACATCTACAAGCAGAGTGTTCAGCGCGGAATTGGCGTAGACATCGAATTGGTGCCAACTCCAATTGGTCCCAAGGACCTATTCACCCACACCCGTCGTGGCCAGCTTCGCTCGGTAAAACGTCGCGCGGTTTAAGGCTTCTAGAGCCAGGTTCCACGATGTGGGGGTCTGGCTAAGGCGCGTGGAAATCCCAAATGGCTAGTGCCTTTCTCGGGCGATAAAGTACAAGGACAAACCGCGACTTTTTGGGGTAATCCATGGCTTTAGCAACACGTCTAGAAAACTTAGGTACTGAAACTGCATTTGCTGTTTCCCTAGCTGCAGCTGAATGGGGCCAAAAAGGTAATCGAATCTTCCCGTTCCACTTGGGTGACATCAACCTGCCGACATCCCAGAACATCGTGGATGCAATGAATCGTGCGATTGCAGATGGCAAAACTGGTTACTGCCCAGGGGCTGGTATCCCGCAGTTGCGCGAAGCCCTAGCTGCAAATGTCGGTGGAGATCGCGGACTTAAGTTCGATGCATCCAACGTTGTCGTTCA
>JBEION010000072.1:0-5038 GCA_040377565.1 Candidatus Nanopelagicales bacterium
TGATTGATGTGCCAACTCACACAGAAGTATCTGGACATACCAACCATGCCTTTACTCGGGAATACACCGGGTCGGAAGGCTCTTACGCCCGTATGGCAGCAGTCGAAGATAACCGAGAGCGACTAAATACAGCCGAAGATATCAAAAATCTATTGCTGGATAAAGATTCTGGAGTTTGTATCACCCTTGGCCGTTGGCGCGAAGACATGTACTCATTCATGGGTCTGGTTGGCGATTCCGGTACTAAGCAAGCTTGGGTTAACGCTGCCCCAGCATATGGTGGCGCTTTTGAAGAAGTTGAATTTATCTAAGTCTGCACGTGTGCCCGACTCGTAAAGTCCCTAGGCTAGGGACATGAGTTCACAAAACAATGTCACAGTAATTGGCGGCGGAATAGTCGGCCTTTCCTGCGCCTGGGAATTAGCAAAAGACGGCGCCTCAGTAATAGTTGTTGAGACCGGTGGCTCAAGTTACGGCACATCACTTGCTAACGCAGGTTGGATTAGTCCCAGTCACGTAATTCCATTTGCGGCTCCTGGAATGGTGCAAACCGGATTTAAAAATCTAATTGGACGCACCGGCGCATTTGCGATGGCGCCTGGTGCTGGTCCACTACTTGCACCATGGACTCTTAAATTTGCTCGCTCTTGCACTGATGCGCACGTCGATCATTGCGCACCAGCACTAAAGGAACTTCTTGATACCAGCATTAACATCATCGAAGGTTTAACTGAGACCACTGACTTAACGCGCACTAATTTGCCGCAATGGTATGTCTACACATCAGATAACGCGGAAGCAGACGCGGAGCACGAGGTGGACTTAGTAAATCGTTATGGAGTAAATGCAAAGCAACTTGATTTAAAAGTTAGTTTAGAGAGTGAACCAATACTTAAGGACTCAGTTAAAGCGATCGTAGAATTTAGTGACGACTTTGGCTTAGACCCTGGAAAACTCGTAGAGGTTTACCGACGCAACTGTGAAGTACTAGGTGTGACATTCCGTAGCGAAAAAGTAACTGGCATGTCGTCAACTAGCCGAAATGTCACCGTAGTAACTACAACTGACTCTTGGATAAGTGACTATGTAGTTTTGGCGGCAGGTGTTTGGTCTCGTGACCTTGCCAAGACTCTTGGTGAAAACCTTCCGATCATGCCAGCAAAAGGACAATCGGTTACGTTACCCGAGGTAATCGAAAAGCCAACCCGAACTTTAATGTTGGCGGACCAGCGAATCGCAACTAATCCACTGGACTGGGGCTTGCGCATGAGTACTGGATTTACGTTGACTTCAAAGTCTGACATGTCCGTGAATTCCAGAGCAAGTGACAAATTAATCTCCACCGCAAGGCAAGTGCTTAACCTTCCTGAGCGACTCGAAGTTAAGAATGAACTAGCTGGCTTGCGTCCGGCCAGTCCAGATGGCATGCCGTATATAGGTGCGCTTCCCAAGGCGCCCCGCGTAATTGCTGCTACGGGCCACGGCATGCTGGGCCTAATGATGGGTCCAGGCACCGGAAAGTTTGTGTCCGATTTGGTTGCCGGACGCCCAGTTTCTCGCGATGTCTTGAAATTCTCCCCCGCCAGACCCAGAATTTAATTGCCTTTTTCAGCGTTAGCAAACTGTTACTTTAATTAAATTGCCATTTTTCAGTGTCATTTCGTTGTAAGTTTCATCTGCGAAAGCTTATGTTTTCGTAGGGAATTCGGACATTTGAAAGTAGGCCGCATTGAGCGAGAAGTATCTAGAGATTCGTAACATTACAAAGGTTTTCCAAACTCCTGAAGGCGGCGAAGTTCGCGCACTTGATGACGTTACTTTGGACATCGCCAGTGGTGAATTCTTTATCTTGCTAGGTCCTTCTGGTTGTGGAAAAACAACTTTGCTTCGAAGTATCGCTGGTCTGGAATATCCAGATAGTGGTGAAATCATTTTGCAAGGTGAGCGTATCGACGATAAGCCACCATATGACCGTCCCGTAAATACTGTCTTCCAGTCTTACGCGCTATTTCCACACATGACTGTTGGAGACAACATTGCATTTGGTTTGGAAATGGAAAATGTTGATAAGGATGAAGTTGCTAAGCGAGTAGAAGAGGCTCTCGAGCAGGTTCAACTTGCTGGCTACGCAAAACGTATGCCGTCCCAACTTTCTGGTGGACAGCAACAGCGCGTTGCATTAGCTCGCGCACTTGCCAAAAAACCAAAGGTGCTTCTTCTTGATGAGCCACTTTCTGCGCTTGACCTAAAGCTTCGCCGAGGAATGCAGGTTGAACTAAAGCGTCTGCAGCGTGAAACTGGAATTACATTCGTCTTCGTCACACACGACCAAGAAGAAGCTATGTCGATGGGTGATCGCATTGCGGTGTTTAGCCAAGGCAAGATTGTTCAGCTAGATTCTCCGGTTGAGGTTTACCGACGTCCAGTTAACGCATACGTTGCAGACTTCATCGGCGAAACCAACTTGATTAAGGGAACGGTAGTTTCTGGCGGAATTTCATTACCTGGTGGCAATGTTCTTCCTACAGATCAACTAGCAGCCGACTCTGTGATCCCAGCATCTGGTGATGTAACCGTTGCCATTCGTCCAGAAGATCTTGTGCTTGCCACAAACGGAATGATTAGTGGAACCGTCAGAGACGTGATCTTCACTGGAGATTCAGTCCGAGTACACGTAACTGTTGGCGACGTTGAAGTGATTGCTTCATTAGCTTCCTATGGAACGGAAATTCCGGAGCAAGGAAGTAAGGTCACGCTAAATCCAGAGCATCGCGCAGCTCGCACGGTGGCTTCATGACCGCAGTAACGACTCCACCAAAGAAGCAAGCACAACGCGGCCGACCAGGTCAGTCATCTCCAAAACTTGCTTATCTGCCAATCATTTTCTTGGCTTTTGCAATTGGGGTGCCGCTTCTCATAATTGTCGTTTACTCATTCCTTGAGAAGCCTTCGCAAGGAACCGGAGTTAAGTGGGTTTTCACGCTAGAAAACTACAAGGCATTGTTTATTCAAGAAAAGCTTGATGGCACAACTGCGCTAGATACCCGTTACATCAAGGTCTTATGGACTTCGTTTTACTATTCGCTACTAACAACCGTTGTTACCTTGGTGCTTTCAATTCCCGTTGCAATGTGGATTGCAACGCGCGATGCCCGAAAGCGAAACCTGCTAGTTGCTTTAGTAACGCTGCCTTTCTGGATCAGTATCTTGATCCGCACTTACGGCATGCGTCAGATCGTCGCGGATGAAGGACCAATTGGAAAGTTCCTAGGCATCTTCAACATTGAGTGGAGTATTCTGTATTCACCGCCAGCGACAATCCTTGGTCTGATTTATGTTTTCTTACCATTTATGATTTTGCCGATCTACGCTTCGGCAGAACGTTTTGATTTCCGATTGGCCGAGGCCGCATACGATCTCGGTGCAAAACGAATGACTGTAGTTCGCAGAATCATTTTGCCTTCGATTAGACCTGGTGTGATTTCAGGTATTGCCTTGGTGTTCATCCCGGCACTTGGATCGTTCTTACAATCCGACATGTTGGGTGGCGGTAAAACCAACATGGTTGCAAACGTTATCGCGAACAACTTTGGCCAAGCTCGAAATTGGCCATTCGGTTCCGCGCTTGCAGTATTGCTAATTGTGCTAACCCTGCTGTTTGTATTGATAATGCAAGGGGCAGCCCAGCGACGTGGAGACAAGGTGGAATTGGTATGAGTCACACCCAAACTTCTTCACGCAAACGCGGCAAGTTAGTTAACCTTCGCAACTTCCCTGGTTTTAAGCCGACTGCATGGTTTGTGCTGTTCTTCTTATACAGCCCATTACTTTACGTCGTGATCTATTCATTTAACTCAAGTCGTATTGGCGCCGTCTGGGAGAGCTTCTCAGTTAAGTGGTACTTCAGAGTCTTTGAGAACACAGATATCCAAAGAGCGCTAAAGAATTCACTTCAAGTTGGGCTTGTTGCAACAATTTTGTCCACAACACTTGCAGTAATGGCAGCACTTGGTTTGCTCCGAATGCAGCGTGCTGGCAAAGCTGTCGCGATGGCATTAATCGGTGCACCGCTTATCATCGCTGAAATTGTGTTGGCAGTTGGAACCCTTGGTTTGTTTATTGCAGTTGGAGTACCACTTGGAAAAGTGGGTCTAATGGTTGCGCATACGGCATTCTGTATTCCATTTGCGCTCTTGCCGATTCGCGCCCGCTTAAGCCAGCTTGACATGGCACCGTTTGAAGCAGCTTCAGATCTTGGTGCTAACGAACGCCAGATCTTGCGTCGCATCACATTGCCATTGCTCGCACCGGCAATTTTCGCTGGAGCCTTACTGGCCTTCGCAATATCAATTGATGACTTCATTACATCATTCTTTGTCGCTGGCCCTGGTGCTACGACATTGCCGGTCTACATTTTTGGCATGATCCGCTCAACAGTTACACCAGAGGTAAATGCAATTTCTACCTTGCTTCTGTTGTTCTCGGGCAGCGTGCTAATCGGATCGTATTTGATCCAACGAAAAAGGAGATAAGAATGGCTAGCAACAAGAAGCGTCGCGCTTCATATGTAGCTGCACTTGCTGCCGCAAGCGCACTGCTACTTTCTGCTTGTGGTGGGGAAACTACTGCAGATTCTGGCGCGGGCGAAGCCACTGCAGCTGCAGGGGAATTCCCAACTACTGGCTCGGGCGTAGTTAATTTGTACAACTGGACCGATTACATCGATCCAGAAGAGTTGAAGCGCTTTACTGCCGAAACTGGCATTGAAGTTATCTTGGACACCTACGACAGCAACGAAACTTTGTTGGCTAAGTTGCAGTCAGGTGCAACTGGCTACGACGTAATCGTTCCTTCTGATTACATGGTGCAACAAATGATCGAACTTGATCTTCTACAAAACATTGGTGTAGCTAGCTTCCCTAACGGTGGCAACATCAAGCCTGATCTTGTAGATGTCTATTGGGATTCAGGACGTAATTACACTGCTCCTTGGAACTACGGAACAACTGGTATTGCATGTAACTTCGCTGCTGAACCA
>JBEION010000200.1:0-2586 GCA_040377565.1 Candidatus Nanopelagicales bacterium
AGCCCAGATGATCAGCTACGAAATTGCAATGGGACTTTCGTTTGTTGCGGTATTCCTTTATGCCGAGTCAATGTCGACTTCGCAGATTGTCGCAGCGCAAGAACCAATGTGGTACATCGTGCTACTACTTCCGTCTTTCATCATCTACACAACAGCAATGGTTGGTGAAACTAACCGTGCGCCATTTGACTTACCGGAAGCTGAAGGCGAACTTGTTGGTGGTTTCCACACTGAGTACTCATCTTTGAAGTTCGCATTGTTCTTCTTGGCTGAGTACGTAAACATGGTTACTGTTTCGGCACTTGCCACGACTTTGTTCCTTGGCGGCTGGCGCGCACCTTGGCCAATCTCGCTATGGGATCAAGCCAATGTCGGTTGGTGGCCAATGCTTTGGTTCTTTGGCAAGGTTTTCGCATTCATCTTCGTATTCATCTGGCTACGCGGAACGCTACCTCGTTTGCGTTATGACCAATTCATGAAGTTTGGTTGGAAAGTTTTGATTCCAGTATCGATTGCTTGGATCTTGATCGTTGCAATCGCTCGCTACTTGCGCAACACCGGTGGCTTAGAGTCGCGTAACTTGCTGTTTGCGGCAAGTGCAGTGCTAATCGTGATTGTTTTGATTTCATACACCCTTGATTTACGACGCAAGAAATCTGACGAAGTTGAAGAGCAACGAGCTGCGTTAGAAGCCGAGCAAGACTTCGATCCTTTTGCTGGCGGATTCCCAGTTCCACCAATGCCAGGTCAAGTTGCTCAGCCATCACGCCACGCAAAGGTAACGATTTCAAGCGGTGCCGTTGCATCTCAGGTCGTAACGGAAACTACGGAGGGCACCAATGTCTAAAGTTCCACAAGTTATCCGTGGATTCGGAGTTACTTTCTTATCGATGTTCAAGAAGGTGACAACAGAGCAGTACCCGGAAGAGAAGGATAAGTATCCACCGAAGCCTCGCTTCCATGGTCGTCACCAGCTAAACCGACATCCAGACGGTTTAGAAAAATGCATTGGCTGTGAGTTGTGTGCTTGGGCTTGCCCGGCGGACGCCATTTATGTTGAAGGTGCGGACAACACTGAAGAAGAACGTTTCTCACCAGGAGAGCGTTACGGCCGGACTTATCAAATTAATTACTTGCGCTGCATTCTTTGTGGTTTATGCATTGAGGCATGCCCAACTAGAGCGCTAACCATGACAAATGAATATGAACTAGCCGATGACAGTCGCGAGAAATTGATTTTCACAAAAGAAGATCTACTTGCCCCGCTTTTGGCTGGTATGGAACTTCCACCTCATGACATGGCTCCAGGTACAACTGCAATTGATTACTACGAAGGCAAAGTTGGCAGCAGCCCAACACCAAGCGCCGTAAAAGTAGGTGACGAATAGTGAATGGTGAGAGCGTAGTTTTTTGGGTCTCGGGTACGTTCGCTGTTGCTGGTGCACTTGGCATGGTGGTTTCCAAGAAAGCCGTGCACAGTGCGCTGTGGGTAGCTTTTGCAATGATCAACATTGCAGTTCTTTACTTCACACTTGAAGCACCATTCCTAGGAACCACCCAGATCATCGTTTATACCGGTGCAGTCATGATGCTGTTCCTTTTCGTTCTGATGATTGTTGGTGTGGATTCCTCTGATTCACTTTTGGAAACCATTAAAGGTCAAAGACTGCTAGCTGCGTTGTTCGCATTAACTTTCGGTGGCGTGGTTGTGGCATCAATTGCCAGCACATTAGCTTCACCGTCCGCAGGCTTAGCAATTGCTAATGCTGGCTACGGCGGCCATTTGCAAGCGATTGCTTTTTTGGTGTTTGGACAATACCTATTTGCATTTGAAGTTTTGTCGGCGCTACTTATTACGGCAGCACTTGGCGCAATGGTTCTTGCACACAACGAAAGATGGGCGCCTCGAAAGACTCAGGATCAATTGCAGCGGGAACGCACTATGGGTAACCATGTAACTCCACTTCCTGCACCAGGTGTAATGGCCAGAAACAACTCGGTTGATACCCCAGCATTGTTGCCTGACGGATCAACATCGATTGAATCACTTCCAAATGCATTCCGCGGTGAAGGCAAAGTCGCCAAGCCAAACTCAATTGAGGAGGCAGGCAAGTGAATCCAAATAATTACTTAATTCTTGCTGCCATTCTCTTTACCATCGGGGTTTATGGCGTGCTGGTTCGCAGAAATGCGATCATCGTTTTCATGAGCGTTGAATTAATGCTCAACGCTGCGAATCTTGCCTTCGTTGCTGCAGCCCGTAACACCGGAACACTTGATGGACTAGTGGTTGCTTTCTTTGTAATGGTTGTTGCTGCAGCTGAAGTTGTAGTTGGACTTGCAATTATCGTGACAATTTTCCGAACTCGTCGATCAGCCTCGATCGACGAAGCAAGTCTGATGAAGTACTAAAGGAACTGAACATGATTGCCGCTCTTATTGGTTTGCCATTACTTGGCGCCACAGTGCTCTTGCTCGGGGGCCGTCGTACCAACGCCTGGGGACATTTCTTAGCTGTTGCAATGTCTGCTGCTTCATTCTTACTTGGCGCATTTTTGTTCATTCAAATGGCTGGTAAGTCAGAAG
>JBEION010000025.1:0-8583 GCA_040377565.1 Candidatus Nanopelagicales bacterium
ATTAAGAAGGGTCTAGCAGGTTCGACCATGAGCCAAATCGGTTACATGGTTCTAGCTGCTGGACTTGGCCCAGTTGGCTATGTCTTTGCAATCTTCCACTTACTTACTCACGGCATGTTCAAAGCCGGACTATTCCTTGGTGCGGGATCAGTTATGCATGGCATGCATGACGATGTGAACATGCGTCACTACGGCGCACTGCGCACCATGATGAAGATTACGTACGCAACATTTGGTCTTGGTTTCTTGGCGATTATTGGCGTACCGCCTTTTGCTGGATTCTGGTCGAAAGATGAAATCATTTATGTTGCATTTAGCCAAAGTTTGATAATTGGGCTGGCAACTTTGCTTGGTGCTGGTGTTACTGCCTTCTACATGACACGCATGATGGCCATGACATTCTTTGGTGAAGCTCGCTGGGAAGACGACGTTCATCCGCACGAGTCTCCAGCCGTAATGACAATCCCAATGATTGTGTTAGCACTGGGTTCAGTCTTTGGTGGTATGGCGATGCTGTTTGTTGGTGACATCGAGCACTGGCTAGAGCCTGTGACTGGATTTGCGAAACCAGAACATTCAGTTTCACATTCAGTTTTGATTCCAATCACACTTGCCGTTGTCCTTGGTGGCGCGCTATTCGCTTGGTTGCGATACGGTCGCCGTCCAGTTCCGGTTGTGGCACCAACAGATGTTCGCTTCCTAACTCGCGCAGCCAGAGCAGATGCTTACGGCGATGCGCTAAACGAAGCCGCGTTCATGCGCCCTGGCCAGTATTTGACTCGTTCCCTTACCTGGTTTGATTCCAAAGCGATTGATGGCTTAGTCAGTGGTCTAGCTGCTTCGATTGGTGGCCTATCGGCTCGCGCTCGACGACTTCAGAATGGTTACGCACGTTCTTACGCAGTAACTATGCTCGGTGGCGCAGTTTTGATTGCGCTCATACTTCTACTAGTGAGGCTTTAATCATGTTGCTAACGACTTTGATGCTGATCCCACTAGTTGGGTCGATTGTTGTTTTCTTACTCCCAGCTGCGAAAGCGACTTTAGCTAAGCAAATTGCCTTAGGTTTTGCGCTCGCCACTTTGGTTGGGTCCGTTCTTATGGTGCTTGGCCTAGATAATTCATCTGGGGGACTGCAGCACGTTGAGTCCTACGATTGGATTCCAGCTTTCGGAATCTCTTGGACGCTTGGCGTAAATGGAATTTCTGCCGCACTGATCGTTATGGCAGTAATTTTGGTTCCAGTAGTAATCATTGCTGGCTGGTGGGATGCTGAAAATTCTGGCCGTGGAACCGTAAAGGGATTCTTTGCCTTAATTCTTGCCTTGGAAGTTTTCATTATCGGAGTCTTTACCGCTAACGATTTGTTCCTGTTCTATGTTTTCTTTGAGGCAATGCTGTTTCCGATCTACTTCTTAATTGGAAGATTTGGCGGACCACAGCGTGCTTACGCAGCGATGAAGTTCTTGCTGTACTCACTTGTTGGTGGCCTATTTATGTTGGCTGCGTTGATCGGACTTTATGTAGTTTCAAGCCGGGAATTAGGTCAAGGAACTTTCGACTACGTAACCCTAACTTCATTAAACATTGATCCTGCTACGCAGAAAATGCTGTTCTTAGGATTCTTCTTTGCCTTCGCGGTGAAGGCTCCGATGGTTCCTTTCCACACTTGGTTACCAGATGCCACCGCAGAAGCTACACCAGGAACTTCAACTTTGTTGGTTGGTGTACTGGACAAAGTGGGCACATTTGGAATGCTGCACTTCTTGCTACCGATTTTCCCAGAGGCAAGTAAGTTTTATGCTCCGGTGATTATTGTGCTTGCTGTAATCAGTATTTTCTACGGCGCACTTTTGGCAATCGGACAAACCGACGTAATGCGTTTAGTTGCGTTTACTTCAATTTCGCACTTTGGTTTCATAGTCCTGGGAATCTTTGTGATGACCACACAGGGGCTAAGTGGATCTTCGTTCTATATGGTTAACCACGGATTCTCCACTGGAGCGTTGTTCTTAGTCATGGGCTACCTCGTATCGCGTCGCGGCTCAAAGCGAATCGCAGACTTTGGTGGCGTCCAAAAAGTTGCGCCAATTCTTACTGGCGTATTCCTGCTCTCAGGTCTTTCTGGCCTAGCGCTGCCAGGTATGTCTAGCTTCATTTCGGAATTCTTGGTTCTGGCTGGAACTTATGCAGTGAATCCAACAGCTGCGATTATCGCAACTTTGGGAATCGTGATGGCTGCCGTGTAAATTCTTTGGCTCTACCAACGAATGATGACTGGTGTGCCAAGTAAAGAAGTAGAAGAAACCGTTACTGAAATATCTCGACGAGAATTAGTTGCGATTGCTCCAGTTTTGGCGATCATCATTGCACTCGGATTTGTTCCACAGGTAGCACTTAATGTAATCAACCCTGCAGTTGACCAAGTGCAAACATACGTGGGTGTAACTGATCCAGAATCAGCAGTTGTAATTGAAGGGAGTGGCTCGTGAACGTTACCGTTGAATACCAAGCTTTAGCTCCAATCATTATTTTGTTGGCAGCAGGCGTACTTTCGGTATTGGTTGAAGCCTTTATCCCTCGCACCTTGCGTCGTCCGATTCAACTTATGTTGGTGCTAGCCAGCATTGTGTTGGCATTTGCTTATGTGGTTATCAATGCCACTGCTGAACTTGCTGGCGATCCGGTAACCAACGGTGGCCAAGTTAAGGGATTGCGTCAGTTGGCAGCAGGTGGCGCAGTTGCCATTGATGGTCCTGGCATGGTGATTCAAGGAATTATCTTGCTGGTTTCATTTGTAGCTGCATTGCTGCTTGCGGAACGACAAATTGATCCACAAGGAGATGCTTTTGCATCCCGCTCATCCACACTCCCTGGCAGCGAAGATGAACGACAGTTCACAGCTCAAGGGTGGCTACAAACCGAAATTTGGCCACTGTATTTATTCTGCGTTGGTGGAATGCTGCTGTTCCCAGTTTCAAATGACTTCCTAACTATGTTCGTAGCACTAGAAGTTTTCTCATTGCCGCTTTACTTAATGGCCAGCATGGCTCGCCGCCGCCGACTACTTAGTCACGAAGCAGCACTAAAGTACTTCATTCTTGGCGCATTCTCCAGTGCATTTTTCCTATTCGGCGCCGCACTGATTTATGCGGCGACATCTTCAATTAGCTTCAGCACTGTTGCCGTCGCAATGGAGAACTCAGCACAAGATGGTTTGATCATTCCAGGAATTGGAATGATCGCAGTTGGCTTGCTTTTCAAAGTTGGTGCAGTTCCATTCCACCAGTGGGTTCCAGATGTTTACCAAGGCTCACCAACTCCACTTACTGCATTTATGAGTGCAGCAACTAAGGTTGCCGCGTTTGGTGCATTGCTTCGCGTCTTCTACGTAGCCTTCGGTGGAATGCGCTGGGATTGGCGCCCAATGATGTGGGTAATCGCGATCCTTTCAATGGTTATTGGTTCATTGCTTGCGGTAACTCAAACTGACATGAAGCGCATGCTGGCATTCTCTTCCGTTGCACATACTGGCTTCATTTTGCTTGGCGTAATTTCAACAAGCGCTGCTGGACTTTCTAGCACTTTGTTCTACTTACTCGCTTACGGCTTCACATCAGTTGGTGTCTTTGCAATTGTTGGATTAGTGCGTGACGCTTCCGGCGAAGCAACACACTTGTCGCAATGGGCTGGGCTTGGTAAGAAATCTCCGTGGATGGCAAGTATTTTTGCGCTGTTCCTATTGGCTTTAGCTGGTATCCCGCTGACAAGTGGCTTCACTGGAAAGTTCGCAGTGTTCACAGCAGCTATTGATGGCGGCGCAACTCCGCTAGTGATAGTTGCGGTAGTTGCCAGCGCAATCGCAGCGTTCTTCTACGCCCGAGTCATAGTCCTTATGTTCTTTACCGAACCTCCAGTTGATGGACCAAGCGTCGTTGTGCCAAGTGCATTCACGACAGTAGCCATTGGCACCAGTGCAGCATTCACCTTGTTACTCGGAATCGCTCCACAACCAGTACTTGATTTGGTAATCAATGCAGGATTGTTCATTCGCTAGGCCTCAAGTCGCAACTTTGCCTGCAAAATGCAAGGATTGACCTGTGAGCGTTTTATTCCCTGAAGAGTTAGCAGCACTCGAAGAAGAGATGTTTGCTGGGCTTGCTGCGATTGAAGATCGCCTCCGGGAAGAAATCCGAAGTGACTATGAACTTGCTGACATTACAGCGCGCCATTTAGTTGAAGCTGGTGGCAAGAGATTCCGTCCATTGCTTGTTCTTTTGGCATCACACTTTGGCGATCCTAAGTCGGAAGGCGTGGTTCCTTCGGCTGTCGTCGTGGAACTTACTCACTTAGCAACGCTTTATCACGATGACGTGATGGATGAAGCCGAAGTTCGCCGCGGTGCTCAGTCTGCAAATAGCCGATGGGGAAATACTGTTGCGATTCTCAGTGGTGACTTTTTGTTCGCGCGCTCCTCAAAGTTGCTCGCTGATTTAGGACCAGATGCGGTTCGGGTTCAAGCTGAAACTTTTGAAAGACTTGTTATCGGACAACTTCGGGAAAGTGTTGGACCGCAGGGTGACGAAGATCCAATTGTTCACCACTTAGAAGTGCTGGCAGATAAAACTGGTTCGCTGATCGCAGCTGCTGGAAGATATGGCGCAATGATGAGTGGCGTTTCTGCTGAACTAACAGATCGAATTGCTGACTTTGGCGAAAGTATTGGTATCGCCTTCCAGTTAAGTGATGACTTACTAGACATTGAGTCTGAGGTTTCTGGCAAGACCCCAGGAACAGATTTGCGCGAAGGCATTCGTACTTTGCCAGTGCTGTTTGCGCTTGCCGATCCAGATACACCACCACGATTGCGCGAATTACTAAGCCGAGCTATCACTGATGACGCCGAGCATGCTGAGGCGCTAGCGGCGTTGCGGGTACATCCAGCCATGGATCAAGCTCGCGAAGTTCTTGAACAATGGGCTGATCGCGCCCGCGAGCGACTAACTGCATTGCCAGATTGCGATGCAAAGACGGCAATGGCAACTCTTGTTGACAGCGTGGCTTACCGCACGGTTTAGCAACCCAAATTACAAACTGATTCATTAGTGCAATAGTTTTGTTCCATCATGAGTATTCAGGTTGAAAAAGAGAAGCGCTCCGAGCATTCCATTGGCCTGATAAATGGCTTTATTGCCTACATAATCTGGGGCGCAGTTATTCTCTACTGGCCTTATCTAGCTCCAGCGCAGCCACTTGAAATTCTGGCTCATCGGATCCTGTGGAGCTTGCTGTTTGTGGCAGCAATTTTGATTTACCAGAAGCGAATTGTTTCGCTTAAAGTCGTTATGAAAAATGCACGGCAAATGAAGTTACTTGCCGTGGCCTCCGTTCTGATTGGCATCAACTGGGGACTATTCATTTGGGCCAGTATGAATGGTCATGTACTTGACTCGTCGCTTGGTTATTACATAACCCCACTACTTAATGTTGCTCTTGGCGTGTTTTTCTTCAAGGAAAAGCTGCGTCCGATGCAGTGGCTGGCAATTGGGATAGCCGGCTTTGCAGTGCTATTTATTACGTTGGCAATGGGCGTTGTACCGTGGGTGGCACTTTCGCTATCAACTAGTTTCACAATGTATGGATATGTAAAGAAGCTGGCGAACGTACAAGCTCTGGAGAGCTTGATGATTGAAACTTTGATTCTTACGCCAGTGGCAATTGGCTACTTAATCTGGTTGCAATTCAATGGTGGCAATACCTTCCTTGAATATGGACTAGATCACACACTTTGGATGGCGAGCGCTGGAATTTTCACTGCAATTCCACTGTTGGCATTTGGTGTTGCAATTACTCGATTGCCATTTACAACGCTTGGAATGTTGCAATACATCGGTCCAACAATCCAATTCTTTGTCGGAGTGTGGATGACGCAGGAAGCAATGCCGCAAGTGCGTTGGATTGGATTTGTAATTACCTGGGTGGCACTGGTCATACTTACCGTCGATGCCTTGCGCAATCGCCGTAATGTCAGCAAGTCATTAGTAACAAATCCTGACTAGAGTCATACTGTGAGCAATGTTTCGGTGTTACAAGCAGGGTTGGCCTGCTGTGGTGTGGAATCTAGTTCAGTAGATTTAGTTTCTGGCGCTTGGGATCAAACTGAATCCGTATCGAAACTAATTGCAGCGCAGCACATTCTGGTTATCGCTGGAACTGTTACGCACGCCTTAGCTCCAACTGTTAAGTCTGCCTACGATGCGTTGCAGGAACCTAAAGTTGTTGTTGCGTTTGGTGCTTGCGCCATCTCGGGAGGCCCATACTGGGATTCGTACTCGGTAGTTTCTGGAGCCCACGAAATAGTGCCGGTGGACATTCAAGTTCCGGGCTGCCCACCAGGCCCAGAAGAATTAGCTGCAGCCCTGATGCAAGCAGTGGAGTTGGCGACAAAATGACAACTCTGCAAAACGTCGAAAGCTCTCAGTGGCAAGCGCAGGCAACTGAGATGAAGCATAAAGGATTCGTTAGATGTGAGTGGCTGACTGCTACGCATAATGGTGGAGATATTTTCGAAATTTCGCTAATGCTTTCAACTGAAGACTTATCGGAAAACTTGATCTTGGTCACAGACATTGAAGTCAGCATTGAATCACTGGTGAGCGTGTATCCAAACGTGAGTTTTCATGAACGAGAAGTTGCACAAATGTTTGGGGTGAAGTTCATCGGGAGCGATGACACCTCGCCGGCTTTCGAGATAGAACTTTCGGGCTTTCCACTAAGACGAGACTTTGCTCTCGCTACTCGAGCAGATACCGAGTGGCCAGGCGCAGTTGAACCCGATGAAAATGCAAAGCGTCGTCCATCACTACCGCCAGGTGTTTTACCGGAGTGGAACTCATGACCCACTCAACGATTGCCTTACATCCAGCATCATGTACTTCCTGCATGCTTTGTGTTCGAGAGTGTCCGGACTGGTGCATCACAGTGCAGGCTCATACTGAACCTGATCCAGATGCGCCGGCGTACAGCAATTCCCGTAGGCAAGCTACAAAAAATGTTTTGGATCAATTCACCATCGATTTTGGACAATGTATGTGGTGCGGTATTTGCATCGACGTTTGCCCATTTGATGCGCTGTTCTGGTCAGACTCACCAATGCCGGCTGGGCAAGGCAGAGGCGAATTGATTTACGGAATCGAAGCGCTAGCCGCCTCATTGCCTAGTGCAAGACGAAGTGATGGGTCAGTGGCACCACAAATAGACGAACCACCAAGTGGTCGACGAAAGAAATAACTAGCGGTAGTTCGTGTATTGAACTGCGAAATCTAAATCAGATTCACTTAGCAATTGCTGAACAGCCTGCAAATCATCGCGACTCTTTCCAGTCACGCGAAGCTCTTCACCCTGAACTTGAGTCTTTACGTTCTTTGGGCCTTCATCGCGAATTAGCTTGCCAATTTTCTTGGCTTGCTCTTGGCTAATTCCAGCTTTAAATTCACCATTGATTTTGTAGTCCTTGCCAGAAAGTCGGGGATCACCTGCGGTGAAGGACTTTAGGCTGACACCACGCTTAATGAGTTTTTCGCGGAACACTTCAAGCGCGGCTTTGGCTCGATCTTCGGTGCTGGAAGAGATCTCGACACCGAGTTCACCTTTCCACTCGATTGAAGTTTCAGTTCCCTTGAAGTCAAACCGAGTCGCAAGTTCTTTTGCTGCTTGGCCGAGGGCATTGTCGGCTTCCTGACGATCAACTTTGCTCACAATGTCCATACTGGAATCAGCCATTTTTACCTCACTAGAAACTGGATATTTCACCCCACTTTACTTTGCGGTAATCGAGCAAAAAGCAAGAGGTCCATGACACGGAAATTTGGACTATCTGGCTATTTTGGAAAACCTATGAACGCTAACTTCACTTGCCGTAATCTTCGTATTTATAAGCATTTTGCAAATTGGAGTTTAAATGGGCGTGGCAGTAATCACCGGAGCAGGCAGCGGGATGGGTAGAGCCACCGCAGAACTGTATCTTGACCGGGATTGGCAAGTCATTGCAGTTGATGTTTCCGACAACCCTGGGTTGGAATCTGCGAACTTACATTGGGTTAAAGCCGATGTTCGACATCGAGAAGCACTAGAAGCGGCCTTGGCACCTGCTGTTGCCGCAGCTGGCGGCCAGATAGATGCAGTTGCAAACATTGCTGGCGTTTTCCCACCTACAACTCTTGAGACCTTTACTGAAGAGAATTTCCGTTTCATCTTTGATGTGAACGTTCTTGGAGTACTGAATGTCACTGCGGCTTGCGTTCCAAATATGAAGTCGGGATCCGCGGTAGTTAACTTCGCATCAGTCGATGGGTTCACAGTTTCGCGCGGACAACTTTTATATGGCGCTTCGAAGTCAGCCGTCATCATGATCACAAAATCACTAGCACTTGAACTTGCACCCAAAGGAATTCGGGTTAACGGAATTGCACCAGGCTGGGTAGCTACGCCCGGGAATGCTGCAACTGGTCGCATGGAAGAAGCTGCCAAATCAATCCCAATCGGTCGGGTTGCCCAACCTTCAGAGATTGCCGAATGGGTTTG
>JBEION010000102.1:0-4149 GCA_040377565.1 Candidatus Nanopelagicales bacterium
ACTTGGACTGTCCATCCTGGCGTGCCACGTTCATTTAATGTAACTGTGGAACCGGACTTATCTAATGCCGCGCCATTTCTCGCAGCTGCACTTGTTTGTGGCGGATCAGTCGCGATTCCAGATTGGCCAACACAAACAACACAGGCCGGTGACGCACTTGTAAAGCTGCTACCAAAACTGGGCGCAACTGTTTATCGGGATGGAAGTGATTTAGTAGTTACCGGCGGATCGGAAATCAACGGCATTGATGTTGACTTACATGATGTTGGCGAGCTGACTCCGGTAATTGCCGCATTATGCGCGCTGGCAACTGGCCCGTCTACCTTGCGAGGCATTGCACACTTACGTGGTCATGAGACTGATCGATTGGCAGCGCTAGTTACCGAAATCAACAAACTTGGTGGCAAGGCAACTGAAACTGCTGATGGAATACACATCGAACCTGCAAAACTTCATGGCGGTCAGTTCGCCACCTACTCCGACCATCGCATGGCAATGGCTGGCGCAGTGCTTGGGCTAGCTGTCGCAGATTTAGTGATTGAAGATATCGCAACAACC
The DNA here is from genome assembly GCA_040377565.1 of Candidatus Nanopelagicales bacterium. GTDB lineage: Bacteria > Actinomycetota > Actinomycetes > S36-B12 > UBA5976 > UBA5976. The sequence continues at coordinate 559 of JBEION010000102.1, forward strand.
AGCAAGACCCTGCCGGACTTTGCAAACATGTGGCAAGAGATGGTTAACGCGTGAGTCAATTCGACGAAGATTCAATCTCGGGTAGACCTACCCGAGGTAATTCCAGGCGGCGAACTAAAGATCGACCAGATTTTTCAAAAGCCGAAGTTGGTCAAGTAATCGGAGTAGATCGCGGGCGAATCACATGTCTTGTGCCTGCCGGTGAACTATTTGAAAATCAAGTTCAAGTAACCACAGTTAAGGCACGTGAGCTTGGCCGAAAAGGCGTTGTCATTGGCGACCGAGTTCGCCTAGTTGGTGACCTATCCGGTGCTGTTGATACTTTGGCGCGGTTAGTTGAAATCATTGATAGAGAAACGGTTTTAACTCGAACTGCTGACGACAGTGATCCAGTTGAACGAGTGATCGTCGCCAACGCTGATCAAATGGCAATTGTTACTGCGGCCGCCAATCCAGAGCCTCGAATTGGCTTGATCGATCGTGCGCTAGTGGCTGCATTCGAAGCTGGACTTGAACCACTTTTGATCATTACCAAAGTCGACTTGGGATCCCCACAAGCGATTCTCGATAACTACTCCGGTATGGACTTGCGACACATTGAAGTAAACCAACAGACTGGCACCGGAATTTCTGAAGTTAGAGCTGCGCTATCTGGAAGAACGACTGTGTTTCTCGGTCACTCAGGCGTTGGCAAATCCACATTAGTTAACTCCCTGGTGCCTGATGCGCTCCGAACAACTGGTGAAGTTAATGAAGTAACCGGTCGCGGCAAGCACACATCAACTTCAGCTCGCGCCATTCCCCTGCCAAATGATTCGGGTTGGGTCATCGATACCCCAGGACTTCGATCGTTTGGCCTGGCACATGTTAAGCCTGAAGACATTATTGAATCGTTTCCAGAATTGGTTGATGGTGCAAATGAATGCCCACGAGCATGCACACACGTGAACTCGGTTGGTCAGTCACCACCGGACTGTGCTCTCGATGAATGGGTTAGCCAAAATCATGCAGGAAGTGCTGGTGAGGGCCGCTTAACCTCACTTCGAAGGCTTTTGTTCGCTCTCCAAACACCTTCTAGTTAGGGCGCCAAATTTCTGTCCTCAAGAATTTGCCAGTAGCGTAAAGTCATGAACTCAGATCTTGAATTGGCATTAGAAATGGCGGACGTAGCAGATCAACTGTCTATGTCTCGTTACCGAGCCCTTGATCTAAGCGTTGAAACTAAGCCAGATTTCACTCCGGTCACTGAAGCAGATCGCGCAGTTGAAACTTCACTGCGTGAACAACTAGCCAGCAAGCGTCCTGGTGACGGCGTGATTGGTGAAGAATTTCCAAATACCAATGAAGCCGCATCTCGAACCTGGATTATTGACCCAATTGACGCGACTAAGAATTACGTTCGCGGTGTTCCAGTTTGGGGCACCCTAATCGCACTTGCAATTGATGGTGAACCAGTTGTTGGCGTGGTATCCGCGCCTGCGATGGGAAGGCGCTGGTGGGCCAGCCCAGAAGATGGGGCATTTACGAAAGATGTTGATGGTTCAGTACGAAAGATTTCACCTTCGAAAGTGCAATCGCTAAGCGATGCCTCATTCTCTTATTCAGATCCCATTGGCTGGGATTTACTTGGCAAAGATTCACTAGCAAAGATTACGAACGCAGTTTGGCGCACCAGAGGCTATGGAGACTTTTGGTCACACCTACTCGTTGCCGAAGGTGCAGTCGACATCGCAATCGAACCAGAATTGCAAAACTATGACATGGCAGCTTTTATTGCGGTTGCAAACGCAGCTGGCTGCAAAGTCACGGGGGTAAAAGGTCAAACCGCAATGCAGGCTGGACATGCAATTACCACAAATGCCTTACTGCATGATCAAGTTTTAGAACTACTTAACTAAGCGCGAAATTCGTACTGGCATCCCAGCCACTGGTCGCAAAGTTACGGAAGCGTCAATCGGCACTTGCGAATTGTGTACTGTTTCGATATTCCAATTAGTTGCGATGTGAGCAAGAATTTGTGATCCTTCAAGTCTTGCCATTTCCTTACCAATACATAAGCGGGCACCCGCGCCAAACGGAATGTAGCCAAGTTGTGGGGTACCTGCTTTAAAGCGGTCTGGCATAAATGCAGTTGGATTTTCCCAAGCTTTTGGATTTCGATGCACTAACCATGGACTCACAATCACAAGAGAATTTGCTGGAATCAGTACGTCATCAACCGTTAAGTCACTTAATGTCCGACGGGTGATGACCCAAGCCGGTGGATACAACCGCAATGACTCATCGAATACCAGCTGGGCTCGAGTTGGATCATTCTTAAGTTTCTGTAATTCCTCTGGATTGGTAACCAATAAATGCCAAGCCCAAGTAAGTGCACTAGCAACGGTTTCATGACCGGCCACGATGAACGTTGCTATCTCGTCGCGAATTTGCTGCTTTGTTAACGGAATCTCTAAATCTGGATCGAGTAATACATCCAACATGTCGCGGATAGGTGCATCAGCTGGAAGTCTATTTAGATTCCGAGAACTCAATATTGCATCGACTGCTTTATCAAGTCGTTTGATTGCCCGTTTCATTCTTAGATTCGCAGGTGTTGGGAAACCTAATGGCACTGAAATTGGATTGCGCGCTCTAGCTACTACGCCATGAAGCGCAATTAAAGTTGCTGAGGTTATCTCGTCAACATCATCATCGACTTCAATTCCAAACAATGCGCCACAGGTGATCTCAAGTGCCAGGCTCATCATGGCGTGATCGATATCAACTATCGCGGTACCTTCCGATGTCAGTTCCAGCCACTGAGCATCAAGTTTTGCTAACCCAGCTTCAATGTGATTTACGGAAAGTGCCACCATCTCTTTATGAAAAGCCGGCTGCAGCATTCGTCGCCGAGGTCGCCACGCTTGCGTATCAGCAGTTAGTAATCCCTCTCCGGTTACCAGCGAGAGATTGTTGTATTGCAAAGTGCGCTTGGAAGTTTCGTTGTGCTGATTAACCAGAACTTCTCTGGCACCTTCTGGGCTGGTCACTAAATAGGTAGCTGGTTTGGGAATTGGGAACTGAACTACGTCACCAAATTCTGACCAAGTGGCTTCAAGATAAGTGAGTGGATCAGATGTAATGCTTTTGATACTTCGTAGCATCGAGCCACCTTGGGGGCCGATAGCCGTTACTGGAGTGTTCCAGCCGTATCGCTTTGGCGTCTTCTTGCCAGACATTTAGGAAGCTATCGATTTAGCGTCACGGCGAATCGGCAAAAGTCCCAGCACTAATGCGCTACCAAGCAAGATGCAGGCTGCGCCGATTAGGTCGGTAACAGTTACGGTCTCCCCCAGGAATGCTGCGCCGACGATTACCGCTACCACTGGAACCATGAACTCCGTTGTGAGAGCTTTCGTAGCACCAATTTCGGCTACTAGGCGGAAGTACAAAATGTAAGCCAATGAACTTGCTGTGCCGGCCAATAAGAAGAGCCATCCGAAAGAGGCAAACGTCGGAGTCTTAACGATTGGCACCACAAACATAAATGGCAAAAGGTAAAGCCCGCCAAATGTGAAGGTTCCAATAGTTTGCTCCCAGGCGCCGATA
>JBEION010000180.1:0-2797 GCA_040377565.1 Candidatus Nanopelagicales bacterium
CTACTGCAGTCAAGAAAATTGGTCCAAGTGCAATCGTGGTTTGGTCACAAACTCAAGGAACTGCTGACATCACCATTTGGGATTCGGTAGAGCCAATGCGACCAGCGCCACTACTGATGTCTGTAGGCCCGGGCTGGCAACCAGATTTGCCGGAAGGCGTAGTTAAGCCATTGGATTTCACCAGCACCCTGATTGCCTTAGCCGCAGCCTCAGGCCGTTAAGCAACAAGAATATTGCGCTTTTTGGCCACAGGCTGATCCGCGATAACCTTAGGCAATTCACCTTTATTTAGGTGACTATCACCAGCAGTTACCAGCTTGATCAGTAAGGGGATTCCATGACACAGGGCCTTCCTGACAAGTTTGCAATGCTCGGTCTGACTTACGATGACGTGCTGTTGCTGCCAGATGCCAGCGATGTCATTCCAAGCGAAGTAGATACCAGCACAAAGTTAACTCGAGAAATCTCTCTCAAGATTCCATTGCTGTCCTCTGCGATGGACACGGTTACCGAAGCTCGAATGGCCATTGCAATGGCGCGCCAAGGTGGCCTTGGAATTCTGCACCGAAACCTTTCAATCGAAGACCAAGCCGCTCAAGTAGATCTGGTTAAGCGCAGCGAAGCTGGAATGATTACCAATCCAGTTACTTGTAGCGCAACCGATACTTTGGCTGATGTTGATCGACTTTGCGCCCACTACCGAATTAGCGGTGTGCCAGTAGTTGATGCGCAAGGAATTCTTGTCGGCATCGTAACTAATCGCGATATGTGTTTTGAAGATGACAAGAATCGCAAAGTTGGCGATGTCATGACAAAGATGCCACTCGTAACTGGAACTCCAGGGATGAATGGCGACGATGCTCTTGAGTTGTTGCGCATCAATAAAATTGAAAAACTTCCGTTAGTAGATTCTTCAGGTCGACTTACTGGTTTGATCACGGTTAAGGATTACGTAAAGAGTGATCGCTATCCGCTAGCAACAAAAGATTCTGCCGGTCGCTTAATGGTTGGCGCTGCAGTTGGTGTTGGTGAAGATTCATACACTCGCGCACTTGCTTTAGTTGAAGCTGGTGTTGATGTTGTAATCGTTGATACTGCGCACGGTCATCAAAAAGCAGTTCTCGATATGGTTTCCAGAATTAAGAAGTCTGCCAAGGTTCAGGTCATCGGTGGCAACATTGCTACTCGCGCCGGAGCCCAAGCTTTAATTGACGCTGGCGCAGACGCAGTAAAGGTTGGCGTTGGTCCAGGCTCGATTTGTACCACTCGTGTTGTAGCTGGTGTTGGCGTTCCGCAGGTCACGGCAATTTACGAAGCATCACTTGCTGCTGGCCCAGCTGGAATTCCAGTAATTGGCGATGGTGGCTTGCAGTATTCCGGCGACATTGCAAAAGCAATTGTGGCTGGCGCTGACACCGTTATGTTGGGCTCGTTACTTGCGGGTTGCGAAGAAGCTCCGGGACAACTGGTATTCGTCAATGGCAAACAGTTCAAGCAATACCGCGGAATGGGTTCACTCGGCGCGATGCAATCTCGAGGAAATGCCAAGTCTTATTCAAAGGACCGTTACTTCCAAGACGATGTGCTTTCTGAAGACAAATTGGTTCCAGAAGGTATTGAAGGCCAGGTGCCTTATCGCGGCAATTTAGCAGGCGTTGCACACCAGTTAATTGGTGGTCTGCGCGCATCTATGGGTTACGCCGGCGCCGCAACCGTTGCTGACCTTAAGAACAATGGGCGTCTAATACGCATTACGGCCGCAGGTCTAAAAGAAAGTCATCCGCACGACGTCCAGCTAACGGTAGAAGCACCTAACTACCACGTTCGATAGGGGAGAAAAATGTCAGACGTGGAAATCGGTAGAAGTAAGCGTGCCCGCGCCGCTTATTCATTCGATGATGTTTCATTAGTGCCAAGTCGTCGCACCCGTGATGACGCATTGGTTTCGCTGGATTGGAAAATTGACGCATATTCGTTCAATCACCCAATCATCGCTGCCCCGATGGATTCAGTCGTCTCACCTTCGTCAGCAAAAACATTTGCTGCTGCTGGTGGCTTGGCAATTCTAAATCTTGAAGGCGTTTGGACCAGGTACGAAGATCCAACTGGCGTACTCAATGACATTGCAGCTCTTGATTCAAAAGGCGCAACTGCAAAACTTCAAGAAATTTATGCCAAGCCAATTAAGCCTGAGTTAATCGCCGCTCGCATTCAAGAAATGCGCGCATCTGGAATCACAGTTGCTGGCGCATTGAGTCCACAACGCACTGCGCAATTTGCTAAGCAGGTAGTTGATGCCGGCGTTGACATCTTCGTGATTCGTGGCACCACAGTTAGTGCAGAACATGTCAGCAATGGTGGCGAAGCATTAAACCTTAAGGAATTCATTTACCAGCTTGATGTTCCAGTAATCGTTGGTGGTTGCGCAACTTACACAGCCGCGCTGCACTTAATGCGAACTGGTGCCGCTGGCGTACTTGTTGGATTTGGTGGCGGTGCTGCGCACACAACTCTTGACGTACTTGGCGTGCGAGTTCCTATGGCAAGCGCAGTTGCTGACGTTGCTGCTGCTCGCCGTGATTACCTGGATGAATCTGGTGGTCGTTATGTTTCAGTTATTGCAGATGGTTCAATGGGTCGCAGTGGTGACGTTTCGAAGGCAATCGCATTAGGTGCTGACGCAGTTGTTGTTGGATCAACTTTTGCTCGCGCTACTGACGCACCAGGTCGCGGTAAGCACTGGGGGATTGAAGCTACTCACCTAGAACTACCAAGAGGTGAACTTGTTGATCTTGGA
>JBEION010000221.1:0-2342 GCA_040377565.1 Candidatus Nanopelagicales bacterium
CCTTTTTATCGGCGTTTTGTATGTCTTTGAATTCTTCCAGCAAGTCACGGATCTCGCCACGTAGGTAGTCACGTGTGACGACTTCACCCAGTGCTAGGCGCAAGGAAGCAATTTCACGAGTCAAAAAATCTGAATCAGCCATTAGGCGCGCAGTGCGATCACGATCGTCCTGTAAGACCGCGCGCTCTCGATCTGCTTGGCGATTTTGCGCTAACAAAATCAGCGGCGCAGCGTAGGAAGCCTGCAATGACAAACACAAAGTTAGAAAAAGGAAAGGAAATGCATCTACTCGAAGATCGCTTGGGGCAAAAATGTTCCAAGCAAGCCAACCAAAAACTACAAATGTCATGTAGCCAAGAAAGCGCCAGGATCCTATGAATCGAGCAACTCGTTCGCTAACACGACCTGCGACTTCAGAGTCGACACTTGGACGTAGGTTGCGCCCTCTCTCTAAAGGCTGATCTAAACGTGGTCCTCTTCGTTCGTTGCGTGCCATGATCAGCCCTCCTCATCTAACTCGTTTTCCCGCCAGTCTTCTGGCAGCATGTGGTCGATTACGTCATCAATAGTTACTGCGCCAATCAAATGACCATTTGCATCAACTACTGGTAGCGCGACCAAGTTGTAAGTTGCAAAGTATCTAGCAACTTGGCCAAGTGGTGCGCCGGGTCCAATTGGATCTAGTGAAGTGTCCAGAACGCCTGAAACCAAACTTGAAGGAGGTTCGCGAAGCAATCTTTGAACATGGGCAACGCCTAAGTATTTCCCAGTCGGTGTTTCAAGTGGTTGCCGAGTCACATAAACCTGAGATGCAAGTGCCGGAGAAAGTTGTTCCTCGCGCACTCGAGCTAAAGCTTCTGCAACTGTGGCATCAGTTGAAAGCACGATTGGCTCAGTTGTCATCATGCCGCCCGCGCTGAAGTCATCGTAAGTCAAAAGCCTTCTAAGGTCTTCGGCCTCATCAGGTTCCATGGCTTCGAGATATTCTTCAGCTTGCTCTGGCGGTAATTCCGAAAGCAAATCCGCAGCGTCATCTGGATCCATTTCTTCCAAGACATCGGTTGCGCGTTCCAAACCAAGTTCAGACATAATCTCAACGCGATCATCTTCTGGAAGTTCTTCGAAAACGTCGGCAAGCTTTTCAACATCAAGGCCTTGAATAAGTTCGAGGCGACGCTTTTGTGGCAACTCTTGAAGCAAGTTAGCTAAGTCGGCTGGACGCATCGTTTCAATGGATGCCAAAAGGTAATCAACAGGTTGTTGTTCACTTTCGGAAAACAATCCAGTAACTGCGCTCCACTCAACTGCAACCGTTTCGCCGCGACGACCAAAACCAGATCCGGCCTTACGAATAAATAGTCGACTGACAGTCCATTCTTGGGTTCGCTCTTGAGTCATTCCGATGTCTTGAACGGTAACGAGTTCACTGGATTCAATTAGTGTTACGCGACGATCTAATAACTGTGCGATAACCAGAGTTTCTTCGGCGCGACCTTCAAACCTGCGCAGGTTAACCACGCCACTTGTGACAACTGATCCTGGCTCAATCGAAGTGATACGCGCCATTGGTACAAATATTCTGCGGCGCGGGGCAACTTCCACGACAAATCCCAAAACTGAGGGTGCCTTGCCGGTTAAGCGCGAGGTAACTACGACATCACGAATCTTGCCTACTTGATCTCCCACGGAGTCAAATACGGCAGTCCCAGCCAGCCTGGCCAGGTAGATGCGGGTTTGTGTTGTGCTCACGTGTCGAGATTACCCGTTAAGGCCTATATCTAAAGAATCCATAGTTTGACCAAATACCTGATTTCCTTTTGAATTCAGGGGATATTCATCTAGGGTCAATCTTCGAGACCAGATTTACACCTAGATACTCGCTACCGGAACAGGGAATGGAATTTCAATGAACCAGACAAATCGTTTTACTGGAAAAACTGCAATTGTTACGGGCGGCGCCGGTGGCATCGGAACTGCTATTTGTCAGCGCTTAGCTGGCGAGGGTGCATTCGTTGTTGTGACTGACACGAACGCAGAAAATGCGCATAAAGTCGCAGCAGACATTGTGGCAAGCGGTGGATCTGCAATTGCAATTCCAGCAGATATTTCGAGTGAATCAGCCTGCACAGAATTAATTGCGCAAGCATTTGACCTTCGTGGCCAAATCGACATCCTGGTTAATAACGCAGGCATCATGCGACGTGGCAACATTTTGGACATTAGCGTGGACGACTGGAATGACTTGTTCGCAGTTAACATCAACGCAATGTTTCACTTGTGCCGCGCTGCACTTCCGCACATGATTGCTGGCGGCGGTGGCGCAATAGTTAATACTGCATCGC
>JBEION010000217.1:0-2409 GCA_040377565.1 Candidatus Nanopelagicales bacterium
ACGGATGCCAATGGCCGAGTTTTAGAGTTCTTGGAAAAACCAACTACTCCCGAAGAAATTGTTACTGACCAAATCAATGCCGGTTGCTATATCTTTAAGCGCTCGGTAATTGATTCGATTCCAAGTGATCGCCCAGTTTCAGTTGAACGCGAAACTTTTCCAGAATTACTTGCAGCTGATCGCATGGTGATTGGTGTTGTTGATGATGGGTATTGGCTAGACCTTGGAACGCCACTTGCCTTCGCAAAGGGTTCAGCAGATTTAGTTCGAGGTATTGCACCATCACCATTGTTAACTGGTCGCACCGGTGAAGCCTTAATCGAACCAACTGCAAAAGTAGATAGCAGCGCTTCAATTACTGGCGGCACTTACATCGGTCACAACGCAGTTGTTGGAGCTGGCGCAGTAATTATTGGAAGTGTGATTTTTACTGACGTTGAAGTTGGCAGTGGAACACAAATTACAAATTCAATTGTCAGCACAGCAGCAAAGATTTCAAGTGACTGCCAAATCGTTGACACGGTAATTACAGAACGCGCTCAGGTTAATGCTGGAGCAAACCTAGAACCTGGAACTTTAGTATTTCCAGACGAAAACGTTAACTAACTTTCGTTCTCGCCTTTTTCGTCCATCTCGGCAAGGTATTGCTCAAAGCTCGCGGCTAATTCGTCGCCGCTGACCATGCTGCCATCAGAACCTGCAGTTAACTCACGACGAGTTTCCATCATTGAGTCATGCTGTTGTTCAAGAGATGCAACAACTTCGCGGTTCTCGTCGATCGAAAGAATCTGCTTGTCGATGTCAGCATCCATTTCAGCGGCTGCGGTACGCAGGGTGTCGCGTGGCAAAACCAAACCAGTGCTCAGCGCAATCTGATCTAGCAATGCAAGTGCGGCCTTTGGATAGTCGCCACCAGATAAGTAATGCGGAACGTGAGCCGCGTAACCCATGGCTGGCAACTTTGCTTTTTGCGCTTCAAGTTCAATCAGCGCTGGCAAGCTACCTGGAATTTCCACTTGGCCAACCCAAGGCTGATGAATTCCAATTAGCTCAGGATCAGAAGAGTGCGCAGTGATTTCAACTGGACGAGTGTGTGGTGCTGGCCATGGAATTGCGTGCATACCAACGGTTAAGCGGACGCCGTATTCACGGATCAATTCGATGACGCTGCGAACCACGCTTTGCCAGCCAAGATCTGGTTCAACACCGTGCAGCAATAAGAAGGTCTGACCTTCGCCATCGGTAACTTCGGAAAGTGTGATGTGAGGCAAGTCCATTGATTCGTAATGATCTGAATCGAAAATGGTTTTTGGACGACGACCGCGGTAGTCGTAAAGCGAATCGATGTGGAAGTAAGCAACTGGTCGATTCTTCATGGTGTCCAAGATGTGTGCCACAGCCAGGCGGCCACCGCCACCGGCATCCATGAATCCAGTTAGTCCATGAATTAGGACAATTCCAGATTCCACGCCACCATCAATTTGGTCAGCAGGCGGCACGACAACTGTGTAGAGGTCGCGAGCTGGATACATTGTTTCTCCTAATGGGTTCTTACTATTTCTATTGTCACTCATATGAGGGACTATTTCATTCCAAGATCACCAAGGGCGTAATGGTTGGTAAGGAACCTCGAATTCTAGAAAGGCCTCAAAATCCGCTAAGATCGGGGAATTGCCGAAAGGCAAGGTAGGGCCTTTAGCTCAGTTGGTAGAGCAACGGACTTTTAATCCGTGGGTCGACGGTTCGAGCCCGTCAGGGCCCACTTTTATATTCGAAAACCCCAGCTTGCGCACCACTTTTCTATCTGTTCCTAGTGGCCACATTTATTAGTCCCAACGAAACATAGAATTTGGGAATGACGCAGAACGCTTGGACCATAAGCATTGATACCGGCGGAACATTTACGGATTCTGTAGCTCGTGCCCAAGATGGAAACTTCATGGTGGCGAAAGTGCCATCAACACCAGATGATCCAGGGCGAGCGTTAGTTAATTCAATTCAAGCTTTAGTTCAGCAAGGCCTTGATCCCAGCAAAATAGATTTGATCTGTCACGGAACCACGATCGCAACAAATGCAATTCTTACGAATCAATTTTCAAAAGTCGCCTTAGTGGTCACCGCTGGTTTCAAAGATGTTTTAGCTATCCGAAATGGCATCCGCCCAGATATTTACAATCTGCACGTTCCACGACCGGCACAATTAGTTGCGCGAGAGCATTGTGTTGAAGTTGGTGAACGAGTAACCACTGGTGGCAAAGTTTTGACGCCGTTGCTAGACGAGGAAATTGATCGAGTTATCAAACAGCTGGCTGACATTGCGCCTGAGTCCATCGCAATTTGTTTGTTGTTTAGTTATAGTAATGACGAACATGAATCAAAACTTGCGAAAAAAATCCGAGAGGTGTTTCC
>JBEION010000003.1:0-19568 GCA_040377565.1 Candidatus Nanopelagicales bacterium
CGAAGTTATCTGCTGATGACAGGAATGGTCGGTAGAAGCAATCGCGGAATCGCTCCATAGTGTGCTGGGTTCCTAGGAAGTGACCACCATGACCAGATTCTTCGTGCGCTTCGTAAGCAAGTGAAGCTTCGTCAATTTCAAACGGAGTGAACTCAGCCTTCATTGCCTGCAGGATTTCAACATCCATTACAAACTTTTCATACGAGGCAACTAGGCCACCTTCTAGCCAACCAGCTGCGTGCATTACGAAGTTAGTGCCTGCAAGGAATGTTGCGTGCATTGTCATCAGGGTTTGGTAACCCGCCTGCGCATCAACTGTCTGGGCAGCATTTAGTCCGCCACCACCACGGAATGGCAAGTTAAAGTGACGAGCAATCTGGCCGGTGCAAAGCAGACCCATTGCTGATTCTGGAGTTCCAAACATTGGAGAACCGGACTGCATGTCAATGTTTGAAAGGAATGAACCAAACACAACCGGGCAGCCTGGGCGAACTAGCTGTGCCAACGCAATACCGCTCAATGCTTCCGCAATTTGCTGAACCAAGGAAGCCGGAATTGTTACTGGACTCATTGCACCCATCAATAGGAATGGGGTGAGAACGCAAGGCTGACCTGCTTCGCTGTATTCAAATAGCGATTCCAGCATGCGATCATCCCAGCGAAGTGGGGAGTTGCAGTTGATCAAAGAAATGATTGCTGGAGTCTTCTCGATGCTTTCGCGGGAACCGAAAACAATCTCAGCCATCTTGATTGTGTCTCGAGCATTTAAGCCAGTAACAACATTGCCCATGAATGGCTTGTCGCTAAGTGTCATCAAGTTGTAGATCATGTCGATGTGACGGGTATCAAGATGTGCATCATTTGGTTCAACAACAACACTGCTGGAAACATCAAGGTCGTCAAACATGTATCCGAGCTTGGTTAAGTTCTGGAAGTCTTTAAGAGTTCCATCACGGCGCTCACCCAAGTCGCGCACAAACGGCGGACCGTAAACGCCAGCAAAAACCATGTTGTCGCCACCGATGATTACGTTCTTCTCTGGGTTGCGTGCCTGCAAAGTGAATTCACTCGGCGCCTTTGCAACTTGCCCCAGAATCCAATCCGGATCGAACTTAACGTTGTTGCCTTCAACTTTTTGTCCAGCTGCGCGGAAAAGATCCAAAGCGCGCTCGTGCATAAACTCGACACCCATTTCGGAAACAATTCGTCGCCAACCCTTATCCAGGACTGCCATGGCATCCTGCGAAAGAATTTCATAACGTGGGCTTTTGTTCTGGAACATAACGGGCTCCTGTTGTGCGGCTATCTAGTTAGATAACAAGTTGAAACTTTTCATCAAAAAGGCTTGACGAATACCCGATATGTTAGCGTACGATGTGGAACATAGGTTCCAGATCGTGAAACTTTCTCGAAAGCTTCAGATCGAGATTTGACCTCTATATAGGGGGAGGCGAGATGAGCGAAGAGTTAGGCGAAAAGCCAGTAACTGGAACGCAATCCATCGATCGCGCCTGTGACCTTTTAATCCGAGTTATTAACTCGGAGGATCCGCAAACTTTAAGCGAATTAGTTGCGGCCACCGGCCTTGCTAAGGGAACGACTTCGCGAATTCTTAGCGCATTGGAACGCAGCGGACTTTTGGCCAGAAGCACAGTTGGCGGCTTTGAAGCAGGTCCAGTTCTAAACCAGTTCGCGGTTCGCGGCGGCGCTTACACGGCTTTGATTGGCTCATTAACTCCAGCAATGGAACGCATTGCTGACATTACTCACGAAACCGTCAGCCTTGCGGTAACCGGACATAACGGTATCGACAACATAGCCCAGGTTGAAGGTTCCTATCTATTAGGAAGCCGTAACTGGGTAGGCGAAAGTGTGCCATCACATTGTTCAGCAGCCGGCAAAGTGTTAATTGCTTTTGGTGGAGCCACCGTGCCGAGCACTTTGGCGCCGCGCACTACGGAAACAATCACAGATTTTGCTCTTCTTGATCAGCACATTCGAAAAGCTCGCGAAGTTGGTTACGCAGTTATTCGTAACGAACTTGAACAAGGTCTGATTGCAGTTGCAATTCCAGTTCTAGGTGCCAACGGTAAGGCAATTGCGGCTTTGTCAGTTAGTGGTCCGGCTGAGAGAATTACTCCAGGCGATGAATTGCACATCGCCCAACTTATGCGTAGAGAACTTAACCAAGTGCAAGGCTTACAACAAGAAGGAGCGGCATGACACCCGACGAAATCCTAAAGGAAATGTACGAACGGACCATGGAAGGCAATGCACCTCGCGTGCTTGAGCTAACCCACATGGGACTTGATGCTGGGTTAACTCCTGACTCAATCCTGTTCGATGCATTGATTCCGTCACTTGAAGAAGTTGGCGCACGTTTCGAGCGCGGCGACTACTTCGTTCCAGAGATGTTGATTGCTGGCCGTGCCATGAGTGGCGCATTAGATGTGCTTCGTCCGCTACTGGCAGACACTGGTGCTGAGACCGTAGGGACATTCCTAATGGGAACTGTTAAGGGTGACGTTCACGATATTGGCAAGAACCTTGTGAACATCATGCTTGAAGGCGCTGGCTTCCAAGTTATTGATATTGGAGTTCAGTGCGCACCTGAGAAGTTCATTGATGCGATCAAGGAACATCAGCCAGACGTTGTTGGTATGTCCGCATTCCTAACAACCACAATGCCTATGTTCAAGGTAAACATTCATGAAATTACCAAGGCTGGAATGCGCGATGACGTAATCATCATGGTTGGTGGAGCTCCGGTTACCCAGGAATACGCTGATGTTGTTGGTGCAGATGGCTATGCAGCGGATGCCTCAACTGCAGTTCGCAAAGCTAAGGAACTAATCGCCGTTAAGCGTGGCCAGTAGACCTAATCATGACTACCTTTATTGCCACCATTGAGCACGTAGTTAAGGGTCCTGTTTGGGGATGCCAAGACTGCGGACAATGTGTTTTGCATTCAACAGGCATGACTTGCCCAATGAATTGTCCAAAGACATTGCGCAATGGTCCATGTGGTGGTGTTCGCGAAAACGGTCATTGTGAAGTTAAGCCAGAAATGAAATGCGTATGGCTTAAGGCTTATGACCGCACGCAAGATTGGCCATTGCCGTCATCCTGGAAGGACGAATACAACCATTTACGTCCGCCAGTTGATAACCGCTTAAAGGGAACCTCTTCTTGGAAGAACTTCTTCACTAAGCGGGATCGCTGGACTCCAGCTGGTTGGAAGAACACAACTGATGAATCTGTTGCGCAAGGAGTTGATCATTAATGTCGACTCTTGAGCAAAAGTTAATGAATACAACTGAAACTGTTTTTACTGCTGAATTTCATTCCCTCGATGGAAATGGACTTGAAAAAGCAAAAAAGTATGCAGATCGGTTCCGTGGCTGGTTTGATGGTGTCAATGCGACCGACAACACTGCAGCACATGCACACGCATCAAACGTGGCAACTGCAATTGCAATTAAGCAACTTGGCTTAGAGCCAATTTTGCAGATTGTCTGCCGCGACAAGAATCGCCTAGCCCAACAAGCCGACATCATGGGCGCCTCAATGTTTGGGGTAGAGAATTATGTTGCACTTACAGGTGATGATGTAACTGCTGGTGATGAAACCGAAGCTCGTAGAGTTTTTGATCTAGATGGTCCGCAACTTGTTCGCCTAATGAGCACAATCAAACGTGGCGAGTACATGTCTGGTCGCAAGATTGATCCAGCTCCGCACATGTTCATTGGGGCAGTTGAAAATCCCGGCGCCCCACCGTTTGAGTATCGAGTACAACGTGTAGCCAAGAAGTATGCAGCTGGCGCAAGGTTCCTTCAGCTTCAGATTTGCTACCACCAAGATCGTCTTGAAAAATTTTGTGCTGGAGTTCGCGATGCTGGGCTTGCCGGCAAGATTGCAATTATTCCAACCGTTGTTTTAGTTAAAGGCGCTCGGCCGCTGAACTTTATGCACAACAGTGTGCCGGGTATTGATGTCCCTGCAGATCAAATTGCTCGCGTAGAAAAGGCAGCTGATCCAGCCGAAGAAGCGTATTTACAAACCCTTGAATTCGCCCAGCATGCATTGGCTCAGCCAGGCGTACGAGGCCTGCATTTAACTGACTTTAGAAATGATGAGACACTAGAAAGACTTATGACAGATCTGGGCAGAGTTCGCCAAACAGCAGCTAATAGCTCAACCACAAACGAAGTAAAGGACGACCATGCATACAGTGCTTAGTTCCGCCACCAAGACCGTAACGATGGGTCACGACTTACCATTCGTAATCATTGGCGAACGTTTGAATCCAACTGGCCGCAAGTTATTCCAGGAAAAGCTTCGCGCGGATGATCTATCCACAATCAATATCGACGTAGCTGACCAAGTTGCTGGTGGCTGCGACATGCTTGACGTAAACATGGGTGTGCCATTAACTGATGAACCAGCACTTTTAGCTCGAGCCATCAAGCTAGTTCAGTCACTGACTGACCTGCCAATCTGCATCGACTCATCTGTCATTGAAGCACTTGATGCTGGTCTAGCGGTTTATGAAGGTAAGGCACTAGTTAACTCAATGACTGGTGAAGACGAGCGCATGGACATCATCCTTCCTTTGGTTAAGAAATATGACGCTGCAATCTTGGCGCTACCAAATGATGAAATTGAAATCCCAATGCTTGCCAAGGACCGCATGGTAATTGTCGAAAAGATTGTGCGACGCGTCGAAAAAGAAGGAATCTCATTAGACAACCTTTTGATCGATCCACTTGCCATGCCAGTTGGTGCTGATCCAGAAAATGTTAAGCACACACTTGAAACGATCTACTTGATCAAAGAAAAGTACGGCTTGAACATGTCGATTGGTGCTTCCAACGTGTCATTTGGTCTACCAAACCGCCACGCCTTAAACGCAGCGTTTATGCCAATGGCAATGTCAATGGGTCTTACTTCGGCAATCATGGACGGCCGCACGCCAGAAGTTGTGCAAGCAGTTCGCGCTGCAGACCTTCTACTCGGATTAGACCAGTGGGGCGCTAATTGGATCACCAATTTCCGTGCCAACAAAGAAGCGTAATTTTTAACTAAGCGAGAGATTAATCGTGCCAAACGAAGAAAGCACAAAGGCTGACACAACTGTCAGTGGGCTTGGTCGCGTTCAATTACAGTTCACACCAAGTGGAACTGATGTTCGCGTGCCACCAGGTGTCACTGTCTTTGATGCTGCTTCTTGGAATGGTTTAGCAATTGATTCAACCTGTGGTGGTCATGGAACTTGCAAGAAGTGCAAGATCCAGGTCATCGAAGGTGAAGTTCCAGTTTCACGACTAGACATTCGCGCATTTAGCCCAGAACAACTAGCTGATGGCTGGCGCTTGGCATGTGTAGCTCGAGCAAATGGAAACCCAAAGGTTGATGTTCCACCACTTTCAACTCGTCCAAAGGCAGCAACAGTTGGAGTTGGCCGCCAAGTAATTCTGCGCCCGGCAGTTCAAAAACGTTATGTCGAGTTGGTTGAACCTACTCTGCATGATCAGCGCCCAGACATTGATCGCTTGCGCGATGCTATGGATGACTTGGAATTTGAAGCCGATCTGTCAGTACTTAAGACACTTCCAACTGTTCTTCGCAAGAACGATTTCAAAGTCACTGCAGTTGTTGTGAATGAAGCTTTGATTGCTGTCGAGCCAGGGGATACCTCAGCGCAAAACTACGCAATCGGTATTGACCTTGGCACTACGACTGTTGTGGCAACGCTGCTAGATCTAGTTACTGGAACCCCAATGGCAGTTAAGTCAATGCTGAATAAGCAGCAGCCATTTGGCGCCGACGTCATCTCGCGCATTTCGGCCACCATGATGGATCCGCTAGCCGCAGGTTTGATGCAAACTGCGGGTCTTGCCACATTGAATGAACTGATTGCTGAAGTTTGCACCGAAGCTGAAGTTTCTGCAGACCAGGTTTATGAAATTGCGATCGCTGGTAACGCCACAATGGTTGAGATTTTGCTTGGCGTAGATCCAGAGCCAGTTGGTGTTGCACCGTTCATTACTGCTGCTCAGAAATGGCCGATCTTTACAGCGGCTGAAATTGGCATTGAACTATTGCCATCAGCGCGAGTTTTCTTATTCCCGGCATTTGGCGCATATGTTGGTGGCGACATCGTTGCTGGTGTCCTAGCAACTGGGATGGATCGCGATAAGCGAGTTCGACTACTTATTGACGTCGGCACTAACTGCGAAATCGTACTTTCCAATGGTGATCAAATCCTTACAACTGCAGCTCCAGCTGGTCCGGCATTTGAGGCTGCTTCGATTGCTTGCGGAATGCGCGCAGCTGATGGCGCTATTGAAGTTGTTCAAGTTACTGACGAAGGAATCAAACTCGGAGTCATCGGAGACACAACTCCAGTAGGCATTTGTGGTTCTGGCCTTGTTGATGCTGTTTATGTTTTGCATAAAGCTAAGTTGATTGATGATTCAGGTCGATTTGTAACGGACGAAGTTGCTTTGGAAATTGCACCACATTTAGCTTCGCGACTTTTGACCCGGGAAGCCGGAGATCGAATCTTTGTATTGCATTGGGATGGCGAAGAACCAACGGTTTACTTGTCGCAGCGCGATGTTCGCGAACTCCAATTCGCAAAAGCATCGATTGCAACCGGTTGGCGCCTACTGCTTGAAGAAGTAGGCCTTGTGGATGACGATGTTCAGCAAGTGCTGTTGGCTGGCTCATTTGGTTCTTACTTGTCACCTGCTTCGGCAATTGGCATTGGTCTAGTGCCAAAACTTCCAGTGATGCGAATCGTTAGTGCTGGAAACGTTGCAGGCGAAGGCGCAAAGATGGTTCTGCTTTCAAGCACAGAGCGAAGCGGCGCAACAACTTTGCTGGATGAAGTTGATTATGTGGAGCTTTCCGATCGCCCGGACTTCAATGACAAATTCTTCTTGGAGCTGGCGCTTCCATCATGAGCGTCGCTGTTATAGCTTGCGGTGCACTGGCAGCCCACGTGCACGAAATTGCCGATCGTCGAAATCTGACATTGCGGATCGAGCCAATAAACCCATTGCTACACAATCGTCCTGAAGGCATTGCACCTGAAGTTGAAAAAATGATTTTGGAACTGCAGCCAACATTTGATCAGGTAGCGATTGCCTACGCAGATTGTGGAACTTATGGGGCGATAGATGCACTTTGCGATAAGTATCAAGTCTCGCGCTTATCAGGTGACCATTGCTATGACGTGTTTGCAACTGCTGAAAAAATGAAAGCTGAGTTTGAGGCCGTTCCTGGAACTTATGTGTTCACGGATTACTTAGTTAAGACTTTTCGCCGAAGCGTCATGACGGAAATGGGTCTGGATCGCTATCCAGAATTGCGAGATGACTACTTTCATTCCTACAAAAGAGTTTTATGGCTAGCGCAACATCAAACTCCTGAACTAGAAGCTGCCGCAAAAGATGCTGCTGAGTTAATCGGGTTACCACTTGAAATCATTCAGGTTGGCGACAAGCACCTTGAAGAACAGCTACTAAAACTAATTGGAGTACCAAGTGAGTAACTTCTCGGAAGAAAGCATCCTTAATTACTTAGGACCTTACAAAGGAAACGGATCAGCAGTTCTGCGTTCGTTGCAACTTGTGCAGGAACTCCTTGGCTACGTACCTGATAGCGCTTTGGACATAATTGCGAAAAATTCCAATGTTTCGCGTGCTGAGGTTTATGGCGTCTTCACTTTCTATAGTGATTTCCGCTCGACACCTCCTGCAAAGGCAGTAGTCAAGGTTTGCGTTGCGGAAGCTTGCCAAGCATCAGGCAGTGCCAGCCTGATCAGTGAACTAAATGACAAGGGCTATGACATCCATAAGGGAAACATCAAGGACGACATCCAAATGGAGCAGACTTTCTGCTTAGGTAATTGCGCTCTAGGGCCAGCAGCCATGGTCAACGGTGCGCCAATCGGCAGAGCAACTTGTGAAAAAATCTTTGCCGCAACCTCGGCGGTGACCGCATGACAAAAGTTTTCGTCCCTATGGACTCGGCAGCACTATCAATGGGCGCAAATGAAGTCGCTCAGGCAATTTCCGATCAGGCAACCAAGAGTGGACTCGATGTCACAGTTGTACGAAATGGTTCCCGCGGCATGCTTTGGCTTGAGCCACTAGTCGAAGTTGAAACTGAAGCTGGACGAGTTGGCTACGCAAATGTATCTGCTGATCAGATCCCTGACTTGATTGCTGCTGGATTTCTGTCTGGAAGTTCACATGACTCTTGCTTAGGACTTGTCGAAGAATTGGATTTCCTCAAGAATCAAACTCGAATTACTTTTGCCAGGGTTGGCGTTACCGATCCGCTTTCCTTGGTGGATTACGAAGCCAACGGCGGACTTAAAGGTTTGCGCAGTGCAATTGTGATGACTCCAGCAAAAATTGTTGATGAAGTTACTGAATCCGGACTTCGCGGACGTGGTGGCGCAGGTTTCCCGGCAGGCATCAAATGGAGAACGGTTCTCAATACAGAATCTGATCAAAAATACATTTGCTGTAACGCTGATGAAGGTGACAGTGGAACTTTTGCCGATCGAATGCTGATGGAAGGCGACCCTTTCACTCTGATCGAAGGCATGATCATTGCTGGAATCGCAGTTGGCGCAACTCAAGGCTTGATCTATGTCAGATCTGAATACCCACATGCAATTGATGTTTTGAATCAAGCAATTGAGATTGCAAATGAAAGCAAAATACTTGGAGATTCAGTTCTTGGTTCTGGATTCAAATTCAATTTAGAAGTTCGTGTCGGCGCCGGCAGTTATGTTTGCGGCGAAGAAACCGCAATGTTGGAGAGCCTAGAAGGTAAGCGCGGCATGGTTCGTGCCAAGCCACCGATCCCGGCATTAGTTGGATTGTTTGGTAAGCCAACTGTTATCAATAACGTAATGACTTTGGCAGCTGTGCCAATGATTCTGGCTGATGGTGCAGATTCATATCAATCCTTTGGAGTGGATCGTTCGCGCGGAACTCAAGTTTTCCAATTGGCTGGAAACATTTTGCGAGGTGGCATAGTTGAACTTCCATTTGGAATCACACTTGGCGATCTGGTGAACAAAGTTGGCGGCGGCACTCATAGTGGACGACCAGTTAAGACGGTTCAAATTGGTGGGCCCCTAGGCGCTTACCTTGGTGTTGAATCATGGGACGTTCCAATGGGCTATGAATCCTTAGCTGAAGTTGGCGGCATGCTTGGCCACGGTGGCATCGTAGTTTTTGATGACACTGTGAATATGGCTAAACAAGCTCGCTTTGCAATGGAATTTTGTGCCGAAGAATCTTGCGGCAAGTGCACACCTTGTCGAATTGGTTCAACTCGTGGCGTTGAAGTTATTGATCGCATTGTTGCAGGTGAAGAGCAGGCCAAAAACCTTGAACTCCTTGAAGATTTATGCGAAGTCATGACCGATGGCTCACTATGTGCAATGGGTGGGTTAACGCCACTGCCAGTTAGAAGCGCACTCAAGTTATTCCCTGCAGATTTTGGTATAAAGGTAGAGGTGAAGTGATGACATTACTTTCAGATCCACGCGGAACTATGCCGATGCGCTCTGGTATCGGTGAAGCCGATTACGGTACCCCAAAATCAAACTCTGATGTCATGATTAGCGTCACGATTGATGGCGAAACTCACTTAGTTCCCGAAGGCACTTCGGTAATGCGCGCAGCTGGAGAATCTGGCTGTGATATTCCAAAACTTTGCGCCACAGACTCACTTCAGCCATTTGGTTCTTGCCGTATGTGCATTGTTGAAATTGATGGTCGCCGAGGCACGCCAGCATCATGCACAACTCCGGTTGAAGACGGCATGGTTGTGCGCACCCAAACCACCAAGGTTGCAAAGCTTCGCAAGGGTGTCATGGAGCTTTACATTTCCGATCACCCACTTGATTGCCTAACTTGCTCTGCTAATGGCGATTGCGAACTTCAGGACATGGCTGGAGTAGCTGGACTTCGCGAAGTGCGCTACGGCATGGATGGCAAGAACCACTTAGATGCTCCAACAGATGCTTCAAATCCTTACTTCTCATTCGATGAAAGCAAATGCATTGTTTGTAATCGATGCGTTCGCGCTTGTGATGAAGTTCAAGGAACTCTCGCGCTAACCATTGAAGGCCGTGGCTTTAACTCGAAGGTAAGTCCTGGTGGCTTGAACTTCCTTTCTAGTGAATGTGTTTCCTGTGGAGCTTGTGTTCAGGCTTGCCCAACGGCAACTTTGCAAGAAAAGTCAGTAATCGATCTTGGTATGCCAACACGTACAGTTCAAACAACTTGCGCTTACTGCGGCGTTGGATGCTCGTTTAATGCTGAATTACGTGGCGACGAATTAGTTCGAATGGTCCCTACAAAAACTGGTGGAGCAAATGAAGGTCACAGTTGTGTTAAGGGTCGCTTTGCTTGGGGTTACGCATCACACTCAGATCGAATCACTAAGCCAATGCTTCGCGAAAAGATCACGGATGAATGGCGTGAAGTTTCATGGGATGAAGCAATTCAATACACCGCGACCAAGCTAAAGGCGATTCAAGAAAAGTATGGCGATAACAGCATTGGTGGAATCTCCTCGTCAAGATGTACCAATGAAGAAATCTTTGTCGTACAAAAAATGGTTCGCGCTGCATTTGGCAACAACAATATTGATACCTGCGCCCGAGTTTGCCACTCACCAACTGGATATGGCTTAAGCACTACGTTTGGAACTTCCGCTGGAACTCAAGACTTTAAGTCAGTAGCAAAGACCGATGTAATCGTGGTTATTGGCGCTAATCCAACTGACGCTCATCCAGTATTTGCATCTCGCATGAAGCGCCGAATACGCGAAGGCGCAAACTTAATTGTTATTGATCCGCGCAAGATTGATCTAGTTGAATCAGCACACATTAAGGCCGATCACCATTTACAGCTACAGCCAGGAACCAACGTTGCAGTGGTTAATGCAATCGCACACGTAATTGCAACTGAAGGCTTGATTGATGAAGAGTTTGTATCCGAGCGTTGCGATCCAGGACAGTTCAATCGCTGGCGCAAATTCATCGAACTTCCGGAGAACAGCCCAGAAGTAGTCGAGGCACAATCTGGAGTTCCAGCCGAAACCATTCGTCAGGCCGCGCGCATGTATGCCACTGGCAAGAATGCTGCGATTTACTACGGTCTAGGCGTTACCGAACATTCCCAGGGTTCAACCATGGTTATGGGTATGGCAAACCTTGCTATGGCTACCGGAAACATCGGCCGTGATGGCGTTGGAGTTAACCCACTTCGTGGACAAAACAATGTGCAGGGCGCGTGCGACATGGGTTCATTCCCACACGAGCTTTCTGGATACCGACATGTTTCTGACAATGCGGTTCGCGAGCAGTTTGAAATGCTTTGGGATGTAAAACTCATGTCTGATCCAGGCATGCGAATTCCAAACATGTTCGACAATGCGATCTCTGGCGAATTCCGCGGATTATTTGTACATGGTGAAGACATCGCACAATCTGACCCAAACACTATGCACGTGGAAAAGTCGCTTAAGGCGATGGATCTCGTTGTAGTTCAGGACTTGTTCTTGAATGAAACTTCAAAGTTTGCTCATGTATTCCTGCCCGGAACTTCATTCTTGGAAAAGGATGGAACATTTACTAATGCTGAGCGTCGTATCAACCGCGTCCGTCCAGTAATGGCTGCCAAGAATGGCAAGCAAGAGTGGCAAATCATTTGTGAGCTATCGCAAGCCATGGGCTATGAAATGCACTACGACAATGCGGCGCAAATCATGGACGAAATTGCCGAGATTACTCCAACCTTCAAGGGCGTTAGCTTTGCGATGCTTGATGAAGTTGGCAGCGTGCAGTGGCCTTGCAACGACGCGGCTCCAACTGGAACTCCAATCATGCACGTTGAAGGCTTTGTGCGTGGCCAAGGCCAGTTCATGGAAACCCCATTTGTGCCAACTGAAGAGCGTTCCAATCGTAAGTTCCCACTGTTGCTCACAACTGGTCGAATTCTGAGCCAGTACAACGTTGGCGCTCAAACCCGTCGAACCGCAAACGTTACTTGGCACACTGAAGATGTTCTAGAAATTCATGAGGCCGATGCTGCAATGCGTGGAATTGTTGATGGTCAAAAGATCGCAGTGTCTAGTCGAATTGGTGAAACTATTTTGACTGCGCTAGTTAGTGATCGAGTTCCTGCCGGAGTAGTTCACACAACTTTCCATCACCCAACAAGTGGCGCAAACGTTGTTACAACTGAATATTCAGATTGGGCAACTAACTGTCCAGAATTTAAAGTGACCGCAGTTGAGATTCGTCCGGCAGATTCCAGTGCACCAGCAACCAATTCGCTCGAATCTGTTCTGACCAAGGCCTAATCGTGGATATTTCAATTCTTACTCGCATGGCGGGGGACATAGAAAAGAATATTCCAGTCCATGAGGAAACTTATTTACGAATTTCTGAACACTTAGTTAAATTCTGGACGCCAAAAATGCGTTCTGATTTCTATCAGCACGTAACGAGTAATCGAAATGACTTTAGTGAGACTTTAAACAAAGTTGTTGATGAACTTCGCGCTAAGGCAAATGCTTAGTTAACTCGCCAAGGTAGCGGAAGAACTCGAATCAAAGTTCCCGCTGGATTGTCACCAGGAGAAATAACTCCGAGTGCATCCGCATGCGAAAGTCCACGCAACATAGCTGAGCCTCGGAATTCAGTCATTTCTGCCATTCCAGAAGACACCACAATTGGCACTACTCGAGTGCGGTCACACGCGAAATCCTTGGCCAGTGCAATCTTGTCCATTCGGTATTCACTTTGCCCAGAGAGACCGCGAAGTGCCGGCGCTACAACAGTCATAAAACTTACGAGGGCAGCAAGTGGGTTTCCAGGTAGACCCGCAACTAACTTGCCGTCTGGAAGTTTGGCAAGCAGGGTTGGATGCCCAGGTCGCATCCAGATTTCACTGACGACATAAATGGCACCAAGTTGCTCGAGGGCAGGTCGCAAGTAATCGTGTTCACCGAATGAACTTCCACCCGTGACAACCACAATGTCTCCGTCAGCTTTTGTAATTGCTGCACATAGTTCAGTTAAGTCATCGGCACAGTTAACACTTGAGTTCACTGTTGCACCGAGATATTGCGACCACGGAGTAACTTGTACAGAAAGTGAATCACGAATCTGACCGGGTCCAGGCGTTCCAGCTGTTGCTAGTTCGCTTCCCGTGACAACAACTGCAACTGCTGGAGACTGATAAACCGAAACTTCATCGATACCAGAGCTAGCAGCTAGACCGGCAATTGCTGGGGTTAGTAATGTTCCGGCGGCCGCAATGCTTTCGCCGGCAAGGGCTTCATCACCTGGTTGGCGGATGTGTTGGCCAGGTGTGAAAGAACTCTTGCTTGCCACATCGCCTTCAAAAAGGGTTGCCATTTCTTGTGGAATAACAAACGAACAATGCGGCGGTAGGTGAGCACCAGTACTTACCTTTAGGGCACAGCCAGTTTCCAGGTAAGGCAGAAAATTTCCGGCATGTAGCTCGCCAACGATTCGCCACGGGCCTTGTCCAAATACTGCGTAGCCATCCATCATTGCGGTGTGAGCCGGTGGCAGATCAATGTCTGAAGTTAAGTCCTGCGCCAAGACCATGTTTATCGCTTGCGCTAGTGGCAACTGGACCGCAGATTTAGGAACCACGGATTCGAAGCTCAGCGCTAAGGCCAAGTCCCATTCCACATTGTGATTAATCTCCGCTGACATAGTCACAATCTATCGAACCCATGTCATGCTTGATAACTATGAGCGCTGTTACCGCATCAATTCCTGATTCGATCATTGTTGCTGGCGGTAAAGCAACCCGCATGGGTGGTTTAGATAAGGCGATGTTGCCACTTGGGCTAAGTGGCAAGACGTTACTTGAAGACATCATCAAGTCCTGTCCAGGAAAAGTTTTTGTAGTGGGTAACCCGCGTGAAATTGGAATTGATGGCGCCGAAGTTACCTGGGTTCCAGACTTGAATCCAGATGGGGGACCTGCGGCCGGGCTCTGGTCAGGGCTGTCATGTGTGACTAGCGAATACGTCTTTATTTCGGCGGCTGATCAAACGCTTTCTGGTGAAACTGTTTCGGCCTTGATTTTAGCTGCGCTTGGCAGCGATGGGGCTTGGGCGATTCGAAGTGATGGCAGTGGGCAGCCATTGTGTGCCTGCGTTCAAACTGATTTATTGCGGGAATTGCTCTTGCCAACCCAAGGGGTGAACCAATCACCATTGCGCCTGCTATCAACGCTAAAGATGGTTGGAGTAAACGTGAATCCTGATCAAGTAGTTGACTTTGACTCGTGGCAGGATGTTGCTAAGGCTGTTAACGGGAGCGAAGCAATGGATCAAATCACTCAAATGTGGATGACTCGAGTAGCAACCTTGCTTGACGTTGATCCGCACGAAATTCTGACATCTGAATTGTTGGATTTAACTCGGGAAGTAGCTCACGGAGTCGAACGTAAGTCAGCGCCGCTAACTACTTTCTTACTTGGCTATGCCGCCGGTAAAGATTCCTTAAGTTCAGATGAGGTTCGCAAGTTAATCGAGACCGTTTCAAATGCAGTAGCAGAATGGCAAATCGTTGACTAGCCAAGAACCGATGAATCCATCCCAGCGGATTCAAGTATTAAAAACCAAATCCAACACCACCGTTAGTGATCATGTGGTTGGGGAAGAGCCACTTGAGATTCGAATTGATGGTGGAGCAGGCTTGCAGCAGTTAGCCATAACTATGCGAACACCTGGTGCAGACATTGAATTGGGTGCAGGCTTTCTTTGGACTGAAGGTTTGTTACGCACTAGGGAAGACTTGATTGGCATCACAACTTGTAAAGATAAAGAGTTAACTCCGCGTGAGCAAGAAAATGTGATTGTGGCTCGAGTTGTCCCAGATGCTCCTGCCGTTACTCGAACCCTTGAACGACGTTTCACAATATCCAGTGCTTGTGGTGTGTGTGGATCTACCCACATTGAAGATTTGCGCACCAGAGGTTGCTCAAATGTTACTGCACCTGGCATTTCGGAATCAGAGTTGTTGAAGTTGCCGGAGTTGATGCGATCTAAGCAAAAAATTTTTGATAAGACTGGTGGACTTCATGCGGCTGGCCTATTTGATCCGCAAGGAAAGCTGATTGTGGTTCGGGAAGATGTAGGCAGGCACAATGCGGTAGATAAAGTCATCGGCTACGCCTTGATGAATGACTTGCTTCCGCTAGATGGCTATTCGTTGGCAATCTCGGGTCGTGGTGGTTTTGAAATCATTCAAAAGGCAATTGCGGCAAGAATCTCTGCAGTAGTTGCTGTGTCAGCGCCAACATCATTAGCCGTTGAAACTGCCCGTGAATTTGGTTTAACCCTTTATGGATTTACCCGGGAAGATTCAGCGACTAAATACTCGCCAGCGCCTTAACGACCTGCCGCTTACGCTCAACAGGCCGTCCGGGATAAATCTTGGGGTGAGTGACGGGACTTGAACCCGCGACGTCCTGGACCACAACCAGGTGCTCTACCAGCTGAGCTACACCCACCATGTTGCAACAGATTTCTCTGCAGCGAACGTTTCCCATTCTATTCAGGGAAGTTCAGTTGGGCTAATTTGGTGCGTGCTTGGCCGCAATCACTTTGGCTGTTGATGAATCAGGACCAGGTAGTTCGACGAAGACTGCTTCGCGGTAGTACTTCAATTCATTAATTGAGTCCAAGATGTCGCCAAGTGCGCGGTGGTTTCCAGTCTTTGTTGGGCTAGCAAAGTAGGCCCGTGGATACCAACGACGTACCAATTCTTTAATGCTGGAAACGTCAATGATTCGGTAGTGCAAATAGGAATCAACTCTTGGCATATCTCGCTGCAGGAAAATCCGGTCAACGTGAACGCTCGAGCCTGCCAGGGGAGCCTTACTGGCTTCTGGGATGTGCGATGAGATGTAATCAAATAGCTGTTCTTCGGCAGCCTCAAGTGAAACACCATTTGGAATTTCTGGAAGTAAGCCAGATTCAGTGTGCATGTTTACGACAAATGGATCCATAGATTCAAGGCGTTCTGTTGGCGCTTGAATAACTATGTTTAATCCCTCAGCAACAACTTCAAGTTGAGCATTAGTGATAACGCAAGCGATTTCAACCAATAGATCATTTTTGAAATCTAAACCGGTCATCTCACAGTCAATCCAGACAATGCGGTCGGTTTCAGGCGTTTCACTCATGTCCCAAGGCTATTGGAAGACAGAAGTGGCATTCATCTGCGGGGGCAACGTAAGTAATGACGTAGAGTAAAAGTTATGAAACGTGCCGCTATCGCCCTAATCATTGCCGGCCTGGGATGTGTTGTTGCCTATTCACTCATTGGCTCATCGGTAGCTGAAGATGGAACTCTAGTAGAACCATTCTTTTTGATCCCCATTGCTTGGCTGCTGTTTTTAACGGGTGGAATGCTTGCGATAGCAACATTTATTAGAGGTCGCCTTAAGTAAGTTCCGACCCATAACCATGTTTGGTAGCAGGTAAACTAGGTCTTATGACTCGCTACGGATCTATGTATGGCCCAAATATCACATTCTTAGGTGTCGATGAATGCGACATCGAAGTTCCAGCCTC
This sequence comes from Candidatus Nanopelagicales bacterium, assembly GCA_040377565.1. Classification (GTDB taxonomy): domain Bacteria; phylum Actinomycetota; class Actinomycetes; order S36-B12; family UBA5976; genus UBA5976. Next base: position 16,666 of record JBEION010000003.1, read on the forward strand.
ATACGCTGACGCTGATGTTGTAATTGTTGGAGCGCCATTTGATGGTGGAACTAGTTACCGCTCTGGAGCTCGCTTTGGGCCCAAGGCTATGCGAGAAGTTTGCAATGAAGAACACAATGGATCACGCGAAAGTATGGCGCTGCGCGTCAATGGTCTCAAGGATCTTCGGGTCTATGACATGGGCGATGTCGAGATGTATTCCGGCGATGCTGTTAAGTCTTGTGAGAATTTAGAAAAAGTCATTGAAAAGATTGCTGCCTCTGGCGCAATCCCACTAGTACTCGGTGGCGATCACACTGTGACTTGGCCAAACGTAACGGGTGTTGCTCGCGGCGCCGACATGTGGGGACGAGTTGGCGTAATTCATTTTGATGCACATGCTGACACAGGTGACATTGCCTTTGGTTCTTTAGTGGGCCATGGTCAACCGATGCGCCTTTTGATTGACAGTGGAGCAGTTCGTGGTGATCGCTTTATTCAAGTTGGTCTCCGTGGCTACTGGCCACCACCAGACATCTTGGATTGGATGGCCGCACAAGGCATGCGTTCTTACGAGATGACTGAGATCGTGCATCGCGGCTTAAAGGAATGTATCGACGAAGCTATTGAACTTGCGCTACAAGAATGTGACGCAATTTATCTAAGTGTTGATATTGATGTTGTCGATCCAGGTTCTGCGCCAGGTACTGGTACGCCAGAACCAGGCGGCTTAACTTCTCGCGAATTGCTCGACACGGTTCGACGTATGGCATACCAACTTCCAATTGTTGGTGTTGATGTAGTTGAAGTTAGCCCGCCTTATGATCATGCGGACATCACTGCACTACTTGGTAACCGAGTAGTACTTGAAGTTCTTTCCGGAATGGCAAGGCGTCGTAAAGATGCTCGCGATGGAACTACTTGGAATCCAGGTCAACCAATTCTTGATGGTCGTTAAATAGTTCCGTTATCAAGACCAGTTAGAACTTCTTGGGCTCGCACGCGCAATTCAGGCAAATCACTCAATCGCTTTAAGCCGTTGACTTGCTGTCCCTGGAGCAAATCCATTTTTGGTTTGAGCAACGCGGGGCATGGTTAATCTAAGCATCTGCCATACGAGTACGCCCGAGAGGACTCGAACCTCCAACCGACAGGGTAGAAACCTGGTGCTCTATCCATTGAGCTACGGGCGCATCGCTATCGGGGAACCCTCAAGCGCTCCAATTCTATCTGCGGGAAACCACATGTGTTTATCGCACGTTAGACTCTGGATCATGGCTGAGTTCATTTATACCCTTTCAAAAGCACGTAAAGCCCACGGTGACAAGGTCATTTTGGATGACGTAACCCTGTCATTCTTGCCTGGCGCGAAGATCGGCGTAGTTGGTCCTAACGGTGCTGGTAAGTCCACATTGTTAAAGATCATGGCTGGCGTAGAGAAAATTTCCAATGGTGACGCGATGCTTTCAGCTGGCTACACAGTCGGCATGCTTGCCCAAGAACCAAACTTAGATGACTCAAAGAATGTAATTGAAAACGTGCAAGAAGGTGTTGCTGAAACAATGGCAATGCTGGCTCGCTTCAATGAAGTGTCTGCACAAATGGCAGACCCAGATGCTGACTTCGACGCATTGATGGCCGAAATGGGAACTCTGCAAGAAGCTATCGATCACAAGAATGCTTGGGATCTAGATAACCAACTAGAACAAGCCATGGATGCGCTTCGCTGCCCACCAAGTGATGCAGATGTCAGCGTACTTTCCGGTGGTGAACGCCGCCGCGTTGCACTTTGCAAGCTTTTGTTACAGCAGCCTGACTTGTTGCTTTTGGATGAACCAACTAACCACCTCGATGCTGAGAGCGTTAACTGGCTAGAACAGCATTTAGAGAAGTACCCAGGAACTGTTATTGCGATTACGCACGATAGATACTTCCTAGACAACGTTGCACAATGGATTCTTGAACTCGATCGTGGGCGCGCTTACCCATACGAAGGTAACTACTCAACTTATTTGGAAAAGAAGCAAGCACGTCTAAAGGTTGAAGGCGCTAAAGACGCAAAACTATCTAAGCGACTACAAGAAGAACTTGAATGGGTTCGCTCGAATGCCAAGGCTCGTCAAACCAAGAGCCGCGCTCGTCTTGATCGCTACGAAGAAATGGCGATCGAAGCTGAAAAGACTCGCAAGATGGACTTTGAAGAAATTCAGATTCCACCTGGCCCACGTTTGGGTAACGTCGTAATTGAAGCCGACAAACTTGGTAAAGGTTTTGGCGACCGAATTCTTATGGATGACTTGTCATTCACATTGCCACGTAACGGCATCATCGGTGTAATCGGACCTAACGGTGTTGGTAAAACTACTTTGTTCCGCATGATTGTTGCAGCTGCCGAAGGTGACACTAGCGATGCATCAACTCAGCCAGACTCCGGATCTCTTCGAGTTGGCGAAACCGTAAAGCTTTCCTATGTTGACCAGAGTCGTTCTGGCTTAGATCCAACGAAGAACGTCTGGGAAGTTGTTTCCGATGGTCTGGACTGGATTAAGGTCGGCGCAGTTGAAATGCCGTCCCGTGCTTACATTGGCGCATTCGGTTTCAAGGGCCCAGACCAGCAGAAGCCTTCTGGCGTACTTTCTGGTGGTGAGCGAAACCGCTTGAACCTTGCCCTTACTTTGAAGCAGGGTGGAAACGTATTGCTGCTCGATGAACCAACTAACGATTTAGATGTTGAAACCCTTGGATCGCTAGAAAATGCTCTCCTGGAATTCCCTGGCTGCGCTGTGATCACCTCACACGATCGCTGGTTCCTAGACCGGATTGCGACTCACATCTTGGCTTACGAAGGTGATTCAACTTGGTTCTGGTTTGAAGGCAACTTCGAGTCCTATGAAAAGAACAAGATCGATCGCCTTGGCGCAGCC
>JBEION010000187.1:0-2777 GCA_040377565.1 Candidatus Nanopelagicales bacterium
GAAAGTGTTCCAGAGTCTTTCGCCAAAGATGCCAGAGAAGGATTATCAATTGCTGCATAGTCGGTGAACTTAACGTCATTTAACCCGTAAGCCGTCAAAGTCGAATCGATGTTTCGCTGAATGTAAGGAGCTTCACGCTGCAATTCCGAGGGCTTAACTTGGAACTGCTGAACGAAAGCTGGATACAAACCACCGATAACAAATGAAGCTCCAAGCATTGCACCAAAGGCAATAAATGGAAGTGACCAACCTTTTCTAAAGATCGCAACAAAGAACAAGATTGCTGTTGCAAGTGCGATGTAAGTCAAAATCGTTTTTGCTGGAACTACTGCGTTTACATCTGTGTACTTAAGTCCTGTGATTAAGGCATCTGATTTTGTTGCCAAAGAATACTTATCAATTGAATAAGCGCCGGCCTTTAGTAGGGCAAGAGTTCCAAGGAAGAACATTAGGTGGCGACGAGCTGAATCAGTTGATTGCGAAATGCTCGTGCGCAAACCACCGTAGATGTAGTGAATGACAACATTCACAATCAAGGAAATGATCAGAATCGTAAAGCCAAATCCTAAGAAGAATCTCAGGAATGGAAGTTCAAAAGCATAAAACGAAATGTCTTTACCGAATTGTGGATCAGTCTGACCAAACGGAGTTGAGTTGCTCCACAACATAAATGTTTTCCACTGGCTTGAAGCGGACAACCCGGTCAGCACGCCAAACGCAATCGGTCCGGCAATGAAAACTAAGCGGCGAAATGGATCTAGGCTTTCGCGGTACTTCTGTAGCGCAAATTCCTCAGGTGTGGCGGGCATGGTGATCGGACGGGAACGGTAAGCCAAGGTGGCAGCGCCCCAAAGGCTAAGCGCAGTCAACAACGTCATAGAGATGAAAAGGATCGCCCTGATTGTCAGCTGCTGGGTGAAAACATCAGTTCGACCCACCGAGCCGTACCACTGCCAATCGGTATAGAAGCCAGCGAATATCGAAAACGCGACAAAAAGACCGGCTAGTACCGCAAGGGTTAAACCGAGAGGGCTACGACGAGGACGTTCCAAATTTATGCTCACTTAAATACCTTACGTTGAAATATCGCGAACCACATACGACAGACTTACCCTATGGATTTTGCCTCAAACCTAGAACCCTTAATTAGGGAAGTTGAAGACCATGTGGCGAGCGCAGGTTGGGATCAGCCAGTTCGCCTATTTGCCCTAGTGCCAACTGCCAATTTGCTTGATGCCAATCCAGAGTTGGCTAGCGAGCTTGGCATAAGTGCTGAAATGCCCCTCACTTCAGTAGAGCAAGAAATTGAGGACACCCTAGAACTTGATGAGCTCCTTGCAACTATCGCTTGGCCTGAAGATGTCGCGGGAGCGATCGTGGTGCTTGAGCGAATTGTTTTGCCACCATCTGCTGAAACCGACTTGCCTTCAAATGATGACTCTGCATTAGTGCAGGCGGCTTCGGATCATCCAGAACGTCGAGATGTGCGGATTGTCAGTGCGGTGCTGCGTAGCGGACAGAACTTAAATGCCTTGCGTTATCGAACTCATGATTCAGCTGACGCCGTTGCGGTAGCACCGAATCTTGTTAGTCGACTAAATGATGCTGTTGCATCAACTTTTGCGGATTAAGACTTTTTGAACTTCTAAGGAGTTTCGCCAAGGTTTAGTGGCGTTCCGATTTGTCTCAAGGCTCCGGTACCACCTGCGATGTTTACAACATCAAATCCTTGATCCTCTAAGAATTTTCCAGCTTGCGCAGATCGTCCACCTGCTTCACATATCAAATACTGCGTTACGGTTTTGTCGATTTCATTTTGACGAACTGGAATTGTTGAAAGTGGGATGTGGACTGCACCTGGAATATGTCCTGATACGTATTCATCATGTTCACGAACATCAATAACTGAAACATTCTTGTATATCGCCAGCAATTCGATAGCTGAAATTTCCTTCATGATTTACTCGCTTTCCTTAAGACTTCTAAATTCTATTTCACGCAAGGAGTTACGGTTGCACCCGCATTAAATGCCTCAATTTCATCCATAGCGTCCTCTAGCGTCTCAATTGCGGCCACAGTTAAGCCATCAGGGATGTGACCGATAACTTCATCACAATTGCCCGCTGGCGCTAAGAACAAAACTGCTCCAGCATCGCGAGCTCCAATTAACTTCTGTTGTATCCCACCGATTTCGCCAACGTTTCCGGCAGGATCGATCGTGCCGGTGCCAGCAATAATCTTTCCTTGCGTCAATGCGCCAGGAGTTAACTTGTCGATGATTCCAATGGCAAACAATGTGCCAGCACTTGGTCCACCAACACCGGTTACTCCAAACTTAATTTCAAATTCAGCTGAGTAATTGATATCGATGCCAATGCCGATGTATGGAATTGTTGCTTCGTTTTGTTCCGTTTCCGGATCATCAGGGCGGGTTCCAGATGTGACAACTACATCAAGCTTTGTGCCACCTCGCATGACTGAAAAATTTAGATCGGTCCCGATGGGTTTGGATCGCACTGCCTCAACAACTTGTTCAGGTGTCGTCATTTGCACACCATCAACTGTCAGAATCTCATCACCAGCACGGAGCTTGTCTTGCGCAGGTGTATCAAGTCCAACGCTGGTTACTATAACTTGCTCTTTGATTGGCTGGTCTAAATAATCCATTGCGGCCGCGATTGCATAACTCTGTGAGGTGCTAAATGCCTCAACGTTTCTTGCAGTGTTTTCTTCCTCAGTTTCACCTTCTGGGTAAACCGATTCGCGCGGTACAACTC
>JBEION010000196.1:0-2656 GCA_040377565.1 Candidatus Nanopelagicales bacterium
ATTGGAAAGCGTGAAAGCGATTTCTTGCGCTGGCGTAGCCCCGGCTTCGCCCATGTGGTAACCCGAAATAGAGATTGTGTTCCAGCGTGGGATTTCTTTTGCACAGTAATCAAAAATGTCTGTAGTCAAACGTAATGAGGCAGCTGGTGGATAGATGTATGTACCACGGGAAATGTATTCCTTAAGTACGTCATTCTGAATAGTGCCATTTAATGCGGTTCCAGGAATGCCTTCACCTTCAGCAACCAACTGGTACATCAATAACAGTGTTGATGCTGGTGAGTTGATTGTCATCGAAGTTGAAACTTGGTCTAACGGAATCCGATCAAACAAAATCTTCATATCTTCGACGGTGTCAATAGCCACACCGACTTTGCCAACTTCGCCTTGAGCTAGTTGGTGATCTGAGTCGTAACCCATTTGAGTAGGAAGATCGAAAGCAACGCTCAGGCCAGTTGTTCCAGCTGCTAGAAGTTGGTGGTACCGCTCGTTCGATTCGGCAGCCGTGCCAAAGCCTGCGTACTGACGCATAGTCCAAGGACGTCCGGTGTACATGCTTGGGTAAACACCGCGAGTGAATGGAAACTCACCTGGCTCGCCTAGTTCAACGGATGGATCCCAGCCATCGCGTGATGCCGGCCCATAGACCGGATCAATAGGTAGTCCTGACTGTGTAATCCCCATAGGTAGAGGTTAGTCCGCTTTACGGCGTCCGATTGTGCGTCCTAGCCAAACCAGCGGATCATACTTCTCATCAACTACGCGTTCCTTCATTGGAATGATCGCATTGTCCGTGATCTTGATGTGTTCTGGGCAAACTGCGGTGCAGCACTTGGTGATGTTACACATACCAAGGCCATGCTCTTCTTGAGCTTCCCGCTTACGATCGCGCGTATCCAATGGGTGCATGTCTAGTTCAGCAAGACGAATAAAGAAACGAGGCCCAGCAAAAGCTTCCTTGTTTTCTTCGTGGTCACGAATAACGTGGCAGGTGTCCTGACATAAGAAGCACTCAATACATTTGCGGAACTCTTGGCTGCGCTGCACATCTACTTGTTCCATGCGGTATTCGCCTGGCTTTAAGTTGTCAGGTCCCTTGAATGCTGGAATCTCGCGAGCCTTCTTGTAGTTGAAGGAAACATCTGCAACCAGATCCTTGATAACTGGGAACGCGCGAAGTGGAGTAACGGTAATCTCTTCGTCTTCGGCAAAAGTATTCATGCGAGTCATGCACATAAGACTTGGCTTGCCATTGATTTCAGCACTACAAGAACCACACTTACCAGCCTTGCAGTTCCAACGAACCGCTAGATCTGGTGCTTCGGTCGCCTGGAGACGATGAATTACGTCGAGTACAACTTCGCCTTCGCCAACTTCAACTTTGTGTTCTTCAAGTTGACCGGCTTCGCTGTTACCGCGCCAGATTCGCATCGATGCTAAGTAACCCATTAGTTGCCTCCCATTCCAAGCTGCGCAAGTTCTTCTGGCAGCAGGTACTTCTTTAATTCTTCAACGTCAAACAATCCAGCCAATTCTTTTGGCATTGGCGGAAGGGTTTGGCGCTCGGTACTTACCTTTGAGCCATCCCATGAAGTGATGACGTGAATTGCGCGCCACTTTGGATCCATAGTTGGGAAGTCATCGCGGGTGTGACCACCGCGAGATTCTTCACGTTCCATGGCTGACTTAGCAACGGCTTCACTGACAAGCAGCATGTTCATGAGGTCAAGCGCAATGTGCCAACCTGGGTTGAACTTAGTGTCACCTGAAACGCTTACGTGCTTTGCGCGCTCTTTCATGGTCTCTAGTTTTTCAATCGCTTCGCGCATTTCAGCGCCTACACGGATGATGCCGACTAGGTCATTCATCATCTGCTGAAGTTCATAGTGAACTGCGTAAGCATTTTCCTTGCTGTCGCCCTTGAAAGGTGCAAGCGCAGAAGCTAATGCGCGATCAATTTCAGCCTGTTCCAACTTTGGCTTGGCACCAAGTGACGTTACATACTCACTTGCTCCCACACCAGCGCGGCGGCCGAATACCAAAAGGTCAGATAGTGAGTTTCCACCTAGACGGTTTGAACCATGCATGCCGCCAGCAACTTCACCAGCAGCAAACAAACCAGGTACGCCAGTTGCAGCACCGGTATCTGGATCAACTTGAACGCCACCCATTACGTAGTGACAAGTAGGTCCAACTTCCATGGCCTGCTTTGTGATGTCCACGTCAGCGAGTTCCTTGAACTGATGCCACATGGATGGGAGGCGGGCCTTGATAACTTCTGGGGCTAGACGAGTCGAAACATCTAGGAATACGCCACCATGCGGGGAACCACGACCGGCTTTAACTTCAGTATTGATTGCGCGCGCTACTTCATCGCGAGGTAGAAGTTCTGGTGGACGACGGTTATTGTCCGGATCGGTGTACCAGCGATCGGCTTCTTCTTCAGTGTCTGCGTATTGCTTTACGAACACCGGTGGAATGTAGTCGAACATGAAGCGCTTGCCGTCTGAGTTACGAAGTACGCCACCATCGCCACGAACAGATTCGGTAACCAAAATGCCTTTAACGCTAAGTGGCCAAACCATGCCGGTTGGATGGAACTGAATGAATTCCATGTGCATTAGGTTTCCGCCAGCTTTAAGGGCTAATGCATGAC
>JBEION010000160.1:0-3043 GCA_040377565.1 Candidatus Nanopelagicales bacterium
CGATTTCAGCAGAACGCGCATCCAAGCGAGACTTTGCGGCGGCAACCTGGCCAGCGATTCTGGCTAGCCCTTCACGTCTGTCTGCAACTGCGCGTGTAGCGGCATGAAGGCGAGCATCTTCGGCAGCAAGAGCAGCTTCTGCGGAAGTACGCTCGCTGATTGCAGCATTAAGAGCTAACCGATCAGCATCAACCTGGCCAGCTAATTCGGATTCTTGAACTCGAAGTGCATGCGCTTCGCGATCAATTTCTTCAGGATCGCGACCACGCTGAACGTCTTCTTCTTCAGCGTCGCCCAAGCGCACACGTTCTTTAGCAAGAGCCATTGTCGAGCGAAGTCGCTCTTGCTGGGCACCTAAGGCATAGAAAGTGTTTTGGGAACGATCAACAAGTGGCGCAGACTCAACGATTGCGGCGTCCAAGATTGCTTCTCGAGCTTTTGCTGCGGTCAACTCACTTTCAACTTCGCTGCGCCGCTCTCGCAAGGCAGTTTCATCAGCTATTTCAGCTTCGAGCGCACTCTTCATTTGAGTTAAGTCATCAGCTAACAGTCGCAGGCGGGAATCGCGGACGTCAGATTGAATTACATTAGCCCGTCTAGCAACTTCGGCTTGGCGGCCAAGTGGTTTAAGTTGGCGACGCAACTCATTTGTTAAATCCTCAACTCGAGTGAGGTTAACTTCCATTGCATCTAGCTTGCGAAGCGCTTTTTCTTTTCTCTTTCGGTGCTTCAAAACTCCTGCGGCTTCTTCAATGTAGCCACGACGTTGCTCTGGAGTTGCTAACAAGATGTCGCGTAATTGACCTTGGCCAACAATGACGTGCATCTCGCGACCAATGCCAGAGTCACTTAGCAATTCTTGAATGTCTAATAATCTTGAAGTGGTTCCGTTGATTGCGTATTCAGATCCGCCATTGCGGAACATGGTTCGCGAAATAGTTACTTCGGTAAAGTCGATAGGCAATGCGCCATCGGAGTTGTCAATCGTTAATAAAACTTCAGCGCGGCCAAGCGGCGCTCTGCCAGTAGAACCGGCAAAGATAACGTCTTCCATTTTTCCGCCACGCAAGCTCTTTGCGCCTTGCTCACCTAGAACCCAAGCGATTGCATCTACAACATTGGATTTTCCTGAGCCATTTGGCCCGACAACTGCAGTGATACCTTGCTCGAAATTCAGGGTCGTTGAAGATGCGAACGACTTGAAGCCGCGGATCGTCAGACTCTTCAGGTACACGCGAATCTTTCTCGAGTTTTCGCTGGTCAGGGGAAGAGGACGCAGGCGGTGGACTTGCTTGCGCCCAGTCTATCTTTTGCCCTTGAAATCATTGGATTTGGGCAGGTAAATTACGACTTTGACCAGGATTGCAATTCGTTGAGGATATTAGCCCAACCCTTGTAGTCAACGAGCTGAGGTGTTGATCCAGCAATGGTGGCGCCAATGTGCTGGCGGAAGTCTGGAAACTGTTTAACTACCTGAGCAAAAGTGTCCGAATATGTGCGAATTGTGAAGAGAATGTCCCCAGAATCAGGCAATTTTCGCAAGGTCTGGCGCTCGCGTCGGAAGTAGAGCGACTCTTCGATGTTGGAACTTGTGACTTCCATGGCATCCGGACTACGAACTGCAGTTGGCTGATGGAGTTCCCCGCTATCCATAACAGTCCAATTCACACGCCAAACTGGTCGCTCCATGGTTAGCTTGTCGAAAATGTTTTGGGTGGCTGTCCCAATGGTCTCGGCATAGTGTGGAACCGGCCCATGAATGCCCAAAAGGTTCTTGCCAATTTTTTCGCGCACATCCCAGCGACTTGGAAAACACAAACTAGCTGCTGACAAAATCCAATCGTTTCCAACTTGACTCATTACACAGAGGTCTTCTTGCACAAGTAGTGATGCAGATTCCAATGGATGCAGGTTTGGGTCAACAGAAACTTCGTTTGGCCAGCGTTCTGGGAAAATCCGAGGTAAGTGTTCGCTTAGAAGTTCAAGAACTTCCCTCGAGCCCGCATCGCCTAACGGGATAGATACAAATACTTCATCATGTTTTTTGGTCATTAAGTCTTGCTTTTGCGCAAGATCTATTTCGTAATCTGAATTGATTTCAATCCACTTGGTTAAATCAAGTGCCCGCGCACCCACATGCATGCGATCTGGTTTTCCATCTACCGGCATGTAAGTCATGGCGCTATTCCCATCGCACTATTTTGTCAGGGTCGGCTTTAATTTGTCCGCGGTTTGCGCTGACAGCGAGGGCACCTAAACGACGAACGATTGGCAAAGGCTTCGCGGACAATAATGCTGCCGCACCGATCACATGGCTCATCTTCTCGGCCATAGGCATTCAGTTCTTGAGAGAAGTAACCACTCTCCCCGTTCACATTCACATAAAGCGCATCAAATGAGGTTCCACCTTGGCTAAGTGCTTGGGTCATTACTTCAGTTGCATTCTTTAAGAGAGTTGAGGCTTGAGCGCGGGTTAAGCGCTGAGTAGGCGTGGCCCAATGAATTTTGGATCGCCACAAAGCTTCATCTGCATAAATGTTTCCAATTCCACTAATTAGCGTTTGATCCAAAATGGCACGCTTTACCTGGGTGTTCTTTTTGCGAATTCCAGAGATAAAAGTTTCTGGATCGAAATGCTCATCAAGTGGATCTAGCGCAATGTGTTGGACGGACTCCGGAATCAAGCGACCGGCAACATCATCAACCATTTCTTCAATTGCCATTCCACCAAAAGTTCGTTGATCAACGAAGTGCATGGCTCGCCCATTATCAGTAAATGTGCATCGAACTCGTAAGTGTTTTTCGGGATCAGCATCAAGTGGTTGCACTAGAACTTGCCCACTCATTCCCAAGTGTGTAACCAAGGCGTGATCATCATCCAAACTCAGCCACATGAATTTCCCGCGTCGGTTAACTGAAGTTACGGTTCGACCATTAAGTCGCTTGATGAAATCTTTTGATCCGGCAATGTGATTACGAACTGCCCTGGAGTGCAAAACTTTTGTGGTCTCGATGGTTCGACCACTTACCCACTTATCGATAC
>JBEION010000037.1:0-7201 GCA_040377565.1 Candidatus Nanopelagicales bacterium
CGTCCAGCTGTGATTCCAGGTTTACCTCATGATGGAAAACGAATTCTCGATTCATCCGATGTTCTGGCCCTTGATGTTTTACCAAAATCCATTGCAGTTGTTGGCGGGGGATACATCGGAGTTGAACTTGGAACTGCGCTAGCTCAACTGGGTTCAAAAGTAATCATGATTGAAGCGGCCGAAAGATTGCTTCCAGCATTACCTTCAACTTTGGTAGCACCAGTTGCCCGACGACTAGGCGAACTCGGTGTTGATGTTCGAGTTAACACAAAAGTTGTAAGCGATAACGGAAAGTCATTGACCGTAACAACCGATGGCACTGAATCTGCGATTGATGTGGATTACGTTGTGGTTGCAATTGGTCGCACACCAAACACCGACGACATCGGACTTGAAGTTATTGGCATCAAGCCAAATGCTCGCGGCATCCTTGAAGTTGGACCTGATCTATTGGTTACATCAAAAATTGCAGCTATCGGCGACATAACTCCAGGACCTGCGTTAGCTCACAAAGCCAGTGCCGAAGCCCACGTTGCAGCCGAAGTGTTGAGTGGCCATGACGCAAAGTTTGATCCAACTGCAATCCCTGCCGTTGTATTCAGTGATCCAGAAATTGCAATGACTGGACTAACTGTCGATGAGGCTAAGGAAGCTGGTTACCAAGCAGTTGGTTCCATGTTCCCAATGGCCGCATCTGGTCGGGCTTACACACTTGGGGAAAAAGCCGGATTTGCGCAGTTAGTTCACACGCCAGAAGGCGTCGTACTCGGTGCCCAAATTGTCGGACCTCATGCCTCCGAATACATTGCCGAAGTAACTCTGGCAATCGAAATGGGCGCAAATCTGCAAGACTTAGCGGACACAATTCACCCTCATCCTTCGATGAGCGAAACCTTGCCAGAGGCCGCTCGAGTTGGTTTGGGATTTCCAATACATGTTTCACCAAAACGCCAACGCAACACCTAAGAAGGGAAGTACGTTTTAACCATGCGTATTACAGAAGCCGATAAAAAGTTCCTTAAAGCCGAAATCGAAGTGCTTAAAGCACCAGAACTCGATTCCCCTCCAGCGCAACGTTTGCCTGAGGTCATCGAAACTGTTTCGAAGATGCTTTCCGAAATTGAAAAGAATGGCATCGATGCCGTTAGAAAATACTCCCGCGATCTAGATAAGTGGGACAAAGACTTTGAACTAAGTGCTGCTGACTTGGCAAAGACTGGTGACAAGCTTTCACCTGAACTTCGCAAGGCTCTGGAAATTGGTTCCGAGCGCACCAAGATGTTTGCAAAGGAAACTCGCAAGCACTTAGTTGACTTCGAACTTGAAACCACACCTGGTGTTGTATTGGGTCAGAAGTACATCCCAATCGAACGTGTTGGTGCCTACTTGCCTGCAGGTAACTTCCCAATTCTTTCGTCAGCATTCATGACTGTTGGAGTTTCTAAAGTTGCTGGCGTTCCGATGACGATGGCATGCACTCCACCGATGTCTGAAACTGGTGGCAACGATGCAGTTCTTTACTCGGCATATCTATCTGGTGTAGACCGCACTTTCATTCTTGGTGGCGTTCAAGCTCTTGCCGCGATGACCTTTGGTCTACTTGGTGAAAAGCCAGTAGACATTTTGGTTGGCGCAGGAAACGCATACGTTGCCGAAGCCAAGCGCCAGTTGTTTGGCCGCGTAGGTATCGACTTGCTTGCTGGACCATCTGAAGTTGCTGTTATTGCAGACGACACTGCAGATGCTCGCATGGTTGCTTGCGACCTATTGGGTCAGGCTGAGCATGGCATGCAGTCACCTGCATCCCTGGTTACAACGTCACGCGAACTTGGTATGGCAGTAATTGACGAAGTTAAGCGTCAGCTCGGCGAACTATCCACCGAATACATCGCTGGTCCAGCTTGGCGCGATTACGGAACTGTTTACTTGGTCAAGACTCCAGATGATGCGATCGAAGTTATGGATACTTTGGCACCAGAGCATTTGGAAATTCTCACCGGTGACAACGACTACTACCTAAAGCACCTAAAGAACTATGGCTCATTGTTTATCGGAGAATGGTCCACTGTTTCATACGCAGACAAGGGAACAACTGGTACTAACCACGTGCTTCCAACCGGTGGTGGCGCGAAGTACACATCAGGTTTGTCAGTAGGTCGCTTCCTAAAGCCAGTGACTTACCAAACCTCAACTCGCGAATCCACAATGCAGGTAGCTCCGCACAACTCAGCAATCGCTGGGTTTGAAGGAATGTCAGCTCACAAGGCAACAGCCGATCTACGTATTGAGTTGTTAAACGCCGGCAAGTAAATCTAAAAACTAAAGCCCGCTTTCAGATTAGAAAGCGGGCTTTAGTTTTGTCTTGTTATAAATCGATGCGAGTTCCGATTGTGATAACTCGACCATATGGCAAACCATAGAAAGTAGTTGGAGAAACTGCATTGCGATGCAAAATCTCAAACAAAGTTTCGGTGCGCTCTCCTAGATTGCCACCTTCAGATGCCAAGAAGTGACGCTCTGAAAGGTAGTAAGTAGCAGAGTTTTCCTCAGCAATACTTAGTGCACCACGTTGCAAAATATTTGGCACATTTACAGATTCCATGTAGCCAGCAAAAATTGTGACTTGGCACAGTCGGTCAGTAATGTGATCAATCAAAACTGGAGTAGTGCTTACTGGCTCGGTATCCGATTTAACTGTCACAACATAAACCGATTCGGGAAGTGAATGCATGATCGTAACGTGAGAAATAAGTGCAGCTGGAACAACTTCGGCAGGAGAAGCCATAAAGATTCCAATACCTGGAACCATTGCAATTTCACCTGATTCGCATCCCGCGTAGATTTCTTGCCAGGTGCGACTTGAATCGCGCATCTTCTTATTTAGAGCCTGATTACCAGCCCGCCAAATCAGCATGACCGACAAAATAATGGCACCCAATACCACTGGCACCCAACCACCATCAAGGAATCTACTCGCAGTTCCAATTAGGAACGCAATATCAAGACTCAGAAAAATCGTAGTTAAAGGGGCAATTTTCCAGAGTGGCCACTTCCAAACCAAGCGCGCAACGATTGTAAACGCAACAGTTGTGACTGCCATAGTTCCTGCAATAGCTAGAACGTACGCACTAGCGAGTGCAGATGAGGACTTGAATGCAATGACCAATGAGATGCTGGTGAATCCAACCAACCAATTTGCAATTGGAACATAAATCTGGCCTTCTTGATCCGCATTGGTATGGCGAATTGTTAGACGAGGGAAGAGTCCTAGTTGAACTGCTTGCCTTGAAAGCGAAAATACACCAGTGATTAACGCTTGTGAGGCAACAATAGTCGCAGCCGTGGCAACAACAATCAGAACTAGGGTCATAGGACGGTTTGGTGCTAGTGCAAAGAATGGATTTGCGATAGCACTTGGCTCATTCATCAAGAGTGCAGCTTGTCCTAGGTAGCACAGAACCAAGGCCGGACCAACTATGAATGCCCATGCAATTCGAATTGGGCGGGCACCGAAATGTCCCATGTCGGTATAGAGGGCTTCAGCACCAGTCACTACGAGAATGACTGCAGCCAAAACAAAGATCGAATGCAACCCGTGACTTGCAAAGTATTGAATTGCATAGGTTGGCGATAACGCAACTAATACATCTGGATGCTGCATGATGCGATACACACCAAGTCCACCTATGAGAGTGAACCAAACAAAAGTTACTGGCCCAAACACTTTTCCAATTGTGTTAGTACCTCTTGATTGAACTGCAAACAAAATCGCCAAAATTACTACGGTAGCTGGAACAGCGACAACATCAAGGTCAGGATTAAGTAGCGCTAATCCTTCAGTAGCTGAAAGCACACTAATTGCTGGTGTTAGGACACCATCGCCAAACAAAAGGCTGGTTCCAATAAGAACCAGAATCAGTAGAGCTAGATGTTTTCTGGTTCGTGGTGTTCTGATGTTGTCGGGCATGAGTGAAAGAAGTGCAAGCATGCCACCTTCACCGCGGTTATCTGCCCGCATAACAAAAGATAAGTACTTCAAAGACACGACCAACATAAGTGCCCAAAAGATCATCGAAGCAATGCCATAAATCTGGTCGGGTTCAGATCCAGAGATTAGAAAAGTCTGCTTCATTGCATAGATTGGGCTCGTTCCTATGTCACCAAACACGACTCCGGTAGCTCCAAGAACTAATGCTGAAGTACTGGCCTTATGTGCATGTGAGGCGTCTTCGACAGAATTGCCATTTTGCTTAGACATCTAAACACTTTCGATTCAGCGGTGCGGAGCGCACCCTATTTATCTTAGACACATTGCACTGGGCTTATTGCTCACGATGGGACTTTAGCCACCTTTATTGTTTGAATTTTTGGTGGCTTAGTTGGCGTCAAAAGTATCTCTATCTCCAACAAACCAGCATCGCTAGTAACCTGCCATTTTGCGTGGGCTGGAGTAGTACTTTTCAGGCTTTCACTGACTCGAGAAATTTTGGCTCCATTTCCAACAACTCCGGCCAGTGCTGCCATTCGTTCTGATCTTGGTTGATCTAAATCCATATTTACGGCAAACCAGTCATCAGCAATCGATTGATTGCCTGTCGCTAACAATTCTTCGACAGCTGACATGGCTGCTGTAGTGTCTGGCCAAAGCATGGATTCTGAAACCACATTTGCTGGCACATGATCACGAATGATTATGTTCATTGCTTCGCTGGCGGCTGGCATCATCGGTGCGTAAGTTCGATTGCCTAGTGCCACGATTCCCCAACCAGATTCTGGATGCCACCGCATGTGCGATCCGAAACCTGGATAGCCGCCACTGTGCGAAACAAATCGGCCTAACAAAGAATCGTCATCGACTAACAACCCGTAACCGTAAGACGTAGTGATGGATTTGATTTGATCGGTGTGCGGGTCAGTGAATGCAGCGGTACGAGCATGGCGCTGCGGTTCTTGCATTTCACGTCTACTCCACTTTTGTAATGGGTGAGCAGATGTTTCGTTCCACGCTGATTGAAAACCAGCTACCCATTTCGCTAAGTCTTCGACGTTGCTAAGCAATCCACCCATTGCACTGAAAGCGCCTGGAACCGTCAACGGCTCAGGCACAAAGCCACTTGCGAACTCGGCGTAACCTTGGACGAATTGTCCCTCAGCAACTTCAGATTGATGAAAAGTAGACGATGACATCTTCAGCGGTTGATGAATTGCTGACTTAACAAAATCTAAGTAATCCATGCCACTTGTGACACTGATGATTCGACCTAACAGTGCATAGCCAAGATTTGAATATTCAAATCCCATTCGTGGAGCGCGAGTAAACGAAAGTCCTTGGCTAACTAGGTCATCGAAGGAGTCAATTTCCAAACTTTCTTGTCGATCGCCCCAAGGATCATCAGTTGGAAAACCAGCATTCATAGTTAGCAAATCGCGAATCGTGATTACGTGTCCAAAATCAGGAATTCCAATGCTGTCGGTCCAAGGCAGATAAATTGTGATGTCATCATCGAGCCGAAGCTTTCCAGCATCGCGAAGTAACAGGATTGCGGTAGCAGTAAAACTCTTTGTCATAGATGCAATTCGAAACATACTGGACTTATCAGGGCAGGAATTGGAATCTAGAACGGTTTCACCAAATCCTTTGGCATGGATTAACTTGCCATCTTTGATCAATCCATAGGCAGCGCCAGGAATTTTCTTTTCAGTTGAATGACTAGCAAAATGTTGATCCATCAATTCAATGATGTTTGTGTAATCCATACTCACCAGTTTGCCACTTTGTTAACCTGTTGAGTGTGAGCAATAATGAAGTTCTGCGACAGTAGCTTTCTTCTCGTAGATTTGTAAGGTAGGCAAGCAAACAAGGAGAAATCGCGTGGCAACAAATGCGTTACAAGAACGCTTTGGCACTCGATTTCGCCGAATCATTACAAACACCGAAGACGGTGTGCCGCCTTGGATGGAAGCCGTTGAGTCCGGTGAAACTCGAGGGCTCTACCTTCCGCATGATGCACCTTGGGTTGTGCATGGCGATGTTGCGACATTGGTTGGCGGTATTCGCGCATTGCTCATGCAGGCTTTGCATCCTGGAACCCTTACTGGCGTAGAACAGCACTCACGTTATGAACATGATCCACTCGGTCGGCTAGCCGGAACTACTAAATGGTTAACAATCGCAACCTTCGGTTCCGCCGAAGCGCTTGCGAATGAATCTGCGCGAGTTAATCGCATGCACGATCACGTCAAGGGCCAATACACAACTGGCCACGGTGAGACTAAGCCATATAAAGCTGCTGATCCAGATCTCCTTGCGTGGGTACACATTGCATTTACTGATTCTTTTTTAACTACGCATGAACTTTATGGCGCCGAAGATATTCCAGGTGGTCCCGATGAATATGTTTCACAATGGTCAAAGTCAGTTGCACCACTTGGTTTAACAACTGCACCGATGTCACGAGCTGAACTTAAGCGCGAGATCAAGCGCTATCGAGACGAAGGCATTCTTGCCACAAGTGAAACAACTAAACGAGTTGTTGAATTCATTCGCAAACCACCACTTTCAAAGACTGCATTGCTTGCCTACGATCGAATGTTTGATGGCGCAGTGGCTTCTATCCCACCTGAGTTTCAAGAAATGCTTGGGCTAAAGGGCAAGAGCTTAAAAGTTGCCGGCCCAATTACCCGTGGAATCTTAACTTCACTTCGGATGGGTCTTGGTCCCGCATCACCGATGGAAGAAGCAGCTATCGCGCGCTTAATCCGCATTGGTGAGCTGCCAAAAGATTTTGTTGCTAACTAAAGTCCACGTATTCATCTGCAATCGCTAACTGCAACCATTGACGTGAGTCATTCGAGTTGTTTTCACTAAGCAAGTAGGCCGGAAGCAAAATAGTAGAACCATCATTTAGATACCAAGAAATCAAACTAGGTTCTGCTTTGGTGATCTTTATGCGATCAATGTTTGCATCTAAGATCGGTTGCCCGGCTGAGTTCTTAGCCACATTAGATTGATTGGCGTCTGTTCCAAGTTCCATTGGGTAGACCATGCCATCTTTGTATATTTCCTGCTGCGGCAAATTTACCCAAAGGCCATTTTGAGAACGTTCGATCGCGGTTTTGGCACCAACAATCGTGTATTCAGCAGTCGGAACAAAACTGGCAAAGAAACCCGAGGCATTCAGGATTGAATCATCAGGTCCTA
>JBEION010000184.1:0-2781 GCA_040377565.1 Candidatus Nanopelagicales bacterium
AAGTCATGCAGATCTGCCAACACATCTTCAGGTGTAATGACGCCTTGAGAAATTGGAATTGCTAAATCGCCACCTTCTTTAAGGGCGCCGGTACGGGTGTCACAAAAGATTGAAACAGATTTGATTAGCTCATCATCCGTCTCACGCATGGTTGGCGTGAATGCACCAACCGTGTCAACGTGCGTACCTGGCTTTAGCCACTTACCAAAAATCAATGGGGTAGTAGTTAGTGTTGCGGCTGAAACAATGTCACTCTTACCAACTGCAGTCACAAGATCAGGATGCGAAGTAACTGGTAATCCTTCACTGCGAAGTTGCTCAGCCAATTCATGAGCTTTGCGGATGTTGTGGTTCCAAAGAAAGACTTCTTGAATTGGTCGCACTGCCATGTGAGCCCGAATCATGAAAGGACTGAGCGCACCGGCGCCGATCATAGTTAGAGTCGAACTTTCTGGACGAGAAAGATATGTTGAAGCAAGTGCAGAGGCAGCCGCAGTTCGCCAAACTGTCATACGCGCACCATCCATGGTGGCTAGCGGCTGACCGGTGTTGCCATCAATTAAGTAATAGAGACCATGAATGCTAGGCAGCCCAATTTGCCCGTTGCCTGGGTAAACCGCAACCAGCTTCACACCGACATAGTTTTCATCACCTGGTCCCGTCCAAGCTGGCATCAACAAGAGTGCATTTTCAACTTCAGCGCCGGCCGCGTCGATTCCAGGCATGCCATGATGCTGACGAAGTGGGGTAGTCCAGGTACCGGCAAAAGCTTGTTTGAGTTTTTCTACCAGAGATGGAAACGTCAAAATTCGATCTAATTCCGATTGCTCGAAGTGCAACATTGCTTACCCCTTTTCAAGTAAAGGGTATTCCTGTCCGATTTCCTGTCCTATTCTCCGGGGTGATTTGCCTAACGTAGGGTATTTCTAAGGGCACAGAACGTGTGCTGGAACTAAGCGAATGGATATGCAATGAGCGCAACAGCAATCAGTGGAGTACTTGTAGATACTTGGGCAGCAAAGTCGCGAGTACGCAATGCGGCCTTGGTTTTAGGACTAACTGCACTAACTGCAATCTCAGCGCAGATCGCAATCCCGCTTCCATTCACACCTGTGCCACTAACGCTTCAGACTTTCGCAGTTCTGGTCGGAGCTGCCGCACTTGGCGCTGAGCGCGCAGTGCTGGCTCAAGTTCTTTACATAACACTGGCTGTTGCTGGTGCTCCTGTTATGGCTGGAGCTAATGGTGGACGTGAAGCAGTTATGGGCGCAACTGGCGGCTATCTAATCGGCTTCGTACTTGCCTCCTATGTAGTGGGACGCATTGCAAGCCGTGGCGCAACAACCAAGATTTCAACTACTGCGCTTGCTTACATCGCAGGTAGCGCAACGATCTACTTAATTGGCGCTCCATGGCTTGCCTACACAACTGGCAACACAATGGCCTGGGCAATTGCAAATGGTGTAGTTCCATTCTTGATTGGTGACGCAATCAAGGCTGTTGCTGCCGGCGCAGTTCTGCCGTTGGCTTGGAAGCTAACTAACTCAAAGTAATCGCAAAGCCCTACGCGGGCGCGAATAACCAAAGGATCGGAAGCGTAGCCATTGCTACGGCTCCTATCGCTACCAGCAAACTTGACCACCATGGTGAGGCATGCTCACCGAGCAATTGCTTGTCGCGAGCTAGCCACCAAATAATGAACATCAGAATTGGTGCGGTAAGTCCGTTAAGTAGCGCAGCCACTACCAGTGATCGCATTGGATTGATTCCCATTAGGTTTAGCGCTACTGCAATCACCATCGATATCGCGATCACTGCGTAGAACTGTTTGGCTTGGCTAGGTTTGCGCTCAAGACTTTCCCGCCAACCCATTGCCTCACTAACGGCATAAGCAGTAGATCCAGCCAGGACCGGAACTGCCAAAAGTCCCGTTCCCAAAATTCCCAACGCAAAAATGATCCCAGCAGCATCGCCAGCAATTGGAGCTAATGCCATTGCCGCTTGCTCAGGGGAGGTGATCTGAGTTATGCCTTCTGCATTCAAGGTGGCTGCAGTTGTAGTCATGATCGCAAACATCACGAACACTCCAGAAAACATTCCAACCAGAACGTCACCGCGCATGGCTCGGATATGGCTCATTGCAGTGTCGGGCATTTCATTGGATGCTTCAACTTCTTCAGCTGCTTGCCAAAAGAAAAGATACGGCGAAATCGTTGTTCCAGCAATCGCGATAATTGCTGCAATATCAAAACGATTCCAACCAACATCAATATTGGTAAGTCCTGTTAACGCCTGGCCCCAATCGACATTTGCAACAACGAGAACTGCCACATAAGTCAGTAGTGAAAGGCAAAGCCACCTCAAGACTTTGGCGTATTGATGATAAGGAATCAAAATCTCAGCGGCACCTACCAAGATTGCAATGATGACCACAATCAATAGCTGTGACCCGGGAATAAACATGTTCACCACAGCTGCCATTGAACTCAAGTCCGCTGCGATGTTTACCGTATTGGCAAGCGCGACTAAAAACACGGTCACGAACAGAACCCAAGTTGGCATGCGTGCCTTGATAACTCTCGCCAGACCGTGACCGGTAACTAAAGCGATGCGGGCACAGGTTTCCTGAATCGCAAAAGCAAAAGGAAGTAACACTGGCGCGGCCCAAAGAAAGCGGTATCCAAACTGAGCGCCAACTTGTGAGTAAGTTCCGATGCCTGATGGGTCGTCGTCTGCGGCCCCAGTAACTATCCCTGGTCCAATGCGAGAAAAGTATCCAGT
>JBEION010000214.1:0-2427 GCA_040377565.1 Candidatus Nanopelagicales bacterium
GGACAACTTCTGGTATTTAGGCACCTTAAATCTTTGTCATCTTCTTTTTCAGTTGCCAACTTGCTTCCGCATTCTGGGCACTTAGTTGGCATGACGAATTCGCGTTCACTGCCATCACGTAACTCAACAACTGGTCCAAGAATTTCTGGAATCACATCCCCGGCTTTGCGCAAGAAAATCATGTCTCCCAGGAGAACGCCTTTGCGCTTAACTTCGTAACCGTTATGCAAAGTTGCAAATGAAACCGTTGAGCCAGCAACTAGTACTGGTTCAACTGCAGCCCGGGGTGTGATTCGTCCAGTACGACCAACTTGAACGCCAATATCTATTAGTCGAGTCCGCACTACTGTTGGCGGATACTTAAATGCAATTGCCCAACGAGGTGCCCGCGCTGTGTAGCCAAGTTCTTGTTGTTCGTTAAGGCTGTCAATCTTGATAACTACGCCATCGATATCGTGCTCAATGTCATGACGATGCTCGCCATGATGTTTGATGTAGTCCTTAACTTCCTTAACGGATTTCACAACTTTTACGCGATCTGAAGTGGGAAGTCCCCAGCTCTTAAGTAACTCGTAAGCGTGAGACTGCGCGGAAATCTCTAAACCTTCGTGAGCTCCAATTCCATGCACGATCAATCCCAGTCGAGAAAGTGCGCTTTTGGCACGTTCAAGTTCTTCTACATGTTTTGCAAGTGATGCCACTTGTTTTGAATCGGCAGATTTTCCTTCGGCTCGCTTACTTGCCTCAGCCACAGCTTCTAGTCGATTATCAATTCGCTGACGCAGTGTTCCAGCTGCGGCATTTCGTGGATTGGCAAATGCCGTACGGCCAGTTGCGGTTACTTCAAGATTGATTTGATCAAACTCAGCAAGTGAGAAATAAACCTCGCCTCTTACTTCAAGTAGTTCCGGGAACTTTGTGCCCTTCGCAGCCTTTAGCTTTCGCGGAATGCAAGTTAAATACTCCAGGCTGGCAGTTACATTTTCACCAACACTGCCGCTGCCTCGAGTTGCAATTGTTTCGAGTTCACCGTTTCGGTAAACCGCATTAATCGCCAGTCCATCGATCTTCAGTTCGCAAAGGAAATTGTGATCGCCCACTCGAGCAAACCAGGCGTCCAACTCGGCGTCATCGAATACGTTATCGAGACTCCACATCTTGGTTGGATGCTCAAATTCACCAAACTCTTCGGTAGCTTCCCCACCAACACTTTGAGTTGGAGAATCCGCACTTACTAGTTCCGGGTGATTGCCTTCGATTTCAACTAGCTCAGCAAAGTACTTGTCGTAATCCGCATCAGAAATGGTGGGCTTGTCATGGCTGTAATACTGAGTTCGAGCTTGCTCAATTAGCTCAACAAGTTCGTCTCGACGCTTGCGCACAGCGGCTGGAATGCTCACTGATCTACCTCCACTAATGCGCGCGAAACCTCACTTAATGATTCCATTCTCTCGCGAGCCTGTGACAGTGGCATGTCAATTAGGTCGCATGGAGGGGATAAAACTATGTGGGAGTTCCAATCTTCATCTGAATACCCAATTCGCCCACCAAGTCGTCGGACTCCCGCTACCGCTCGGGCTGTAGTTGAAGGCTCGATCCCAAGAATCACAAAGCCACCAGCTTCAATCTGTTCACCCAGGTAGTCCGTAGCCATGTCCCCTACCAAGGCCACGTCATAAGAGATTGCGGAAAATCCTGACTGACGAATCAAATCGAATGGGATCTCGTCAGCGCAACTATGCACAATTGTCGTTCCGGAATGTGCGCTGCGGACTAGTTTCAAGGTTTCGCCAACTGTTGCAGGTTCAACCGCAGCATATGCAGCCCAACCACTTTGAGTTGGGACGGAGCCTCGCAGAACGTCACGCAGTAACGGTTCATCAAACTGCACTGCAATCCGTGCGCTTGGAAGTCTGCGAGCAACATCAGCGACGTGACTCTCGACAGCGCTTGCCAAAGCTTGTGCCAGATCGGATACTGCGCCTAGATCGCGAAGTAGTTTCTCGCCCGAGCGAATTTCAACACTTGCCGCAAGAGTCCAAGGTCCAACCACTTGGATTTTGAAGTCACCTTCATAACCTTCGTAGACCGCTTCAATTTCATCTAAGTCATTGCTCATGAAAGATGCAGCGCGCAACATATCTTTGCCGCGAGCACTAGTTAGTCGCCAGCCTGTTGGAACAGTCGAAACTGAAAAGTCACTTGCAATTTGAGATATCAATCCCATAGTTCGCCCGATCATCTCAGCTCCTGGGCCACGCTCGGGAAGTTCAGCTAAGTGCGGGAAGTCTGGACAAACATCTCGGATAGTTACCGCAACTTCATGAACATCAGTTCCTGGCCAGGCGCCAACGCCAGTTACGGTTGCAGGTTGCACTAAACAGATGCCGATCGACGCGAGCGAGAAACGGTCGCGCTTCCAATCAC
>JBEION010000008.1:0-14129 GCA_040377565.1 Candidatus Nanopelagicales bacterium
CCATCGGGCAATCCCGTCACTGCGCAACTGCTTCGTGATGCTGGAGTTGAAGTTCACATTTACAAGGCGGATGTAATCAACCGTGGTGAGGGCGGGCCAACCTGCTTGACGCGTCCGCTTTGGCGCGAAGACTAGGACTAATGCGAAGCTCTCCGCAGAAAAACTTCTAAAGGAAAAGCTCAGGAGCAGGAATCGGTCAATAACGGTTTTCCGATCGTTAGATCTTGGAAAACCGAATATGACTTGGGGATGACGCGGATGGTCTTTGACGTAGAAGGTTTTTCGCAGGAGTGCGTCCGCATAACTTGCAACCAATCTGTCACCTTCGGTGCCAGGGCGAGGGAGGGAACCGTCGCTTGCTAACGCAAGCTCCTCCCAAATCCCTCTGCGCTAATCGCAGTAATACGAAAACCCCCGCGCACAGGCGGGGGTTTTCGTATTACGCGGCGAGGGAGGGATTTGAACCCCCGGAGGCTTTTACACCTCAGACGCTTTCAAGGCGCCCGCATTCGGCCGCTCTGCCACCTCGCCAAAACCGTTAATGAAAACGATCAAATGCAAGGTTACGCGAGAAACGCACAGCAGTGAAACTGGCGCTATGCCGTAGGCTTTTGCCACTAGCGATTCGCTAAACGGGAGTGCCAAATGTCAGTTAAACCAGTTCGCCAAGTCACGCCACCTGCTGCTCGTATTTGGCTGGCTGGATTGGGCGCAACCGCTCTTGCAGCTGGTGCCAACGCTGGCTGGCTTTGGATCTGCGTCAATTTATTCAATTGGGAAATCGTAGTTCCTGAAGCATTCCAAAGCGCAGTTTATGTTGATGCTTCGTTGTTGCGAGTTACGTTAGCAACTGCCATCGCAGGTGTCTTCGCAACTTTGGTTGCTGTTGGTTTGGCTAAACTTTTCATTGGCCCAAGAATTTGGTTTTTAGTAATCGGACTTGGCGGCGGCCTCGCATCGGTCTATGGCGCATTGACTTTGACTGGAGTTTCATTTTCAGTGAAGTTTTCATTAAGTGTGATGCACCTATTGGCAACATTCTTAGTCGTACTTCCAATCGCTGAGGCGCTAAAGATTCGTGACTCAGATTTACATCGTGCAGATGTTAGATATCACGAACATCTTGAAAGCAAGAATTCAGATGATGCCACTTTCATTGCGGGTGCCACCGCAGCTAACACTGGTTCAGTAATTGATAATCCACAAAACTTGAATGACACGATTGTTGCGCCGCTTGATTCACCAACACCAGATGCCAGCGGCTCTTTTGATGGTGGTTCGGCAGACGGTGGTTCGAGTTAGAACTCGTTAGCAATTCTTCTTGCTAAGTAGGGTGAGAATTCGCCGTCATACTTTTTGTGAAGCGCAGGAAGTTGCCAATCTTTTCCAGTAACAGTTCCACGACATTCTGGCGTGCCACACCCACAAGTGAATTCGTCATAATCCGAATCATCACAAGTCGCGTAATCAAAAGTAAGTTCTTCGCCGACTGCAATGTCGCGACGGGCTTTTAGAACTGTGGCGCCCATTAAGCCGCAACTTGGTTCACATGAGTGGTTGAAGCAATCGCCTGGTTCACGAACTTC
This sequence comes from Candidatus Nanopelagicales bacterium, assembly GCA_040377565.1. GTDB lineage: Bacteria > Actinomycetota > Actinomycetes > S36-B12 > UBA5976 > UBA5976. The sequence goes on from JBEION010000008.1 coordinate 1,587, forward strand.
TTGGGAAACCAAGTATTGATCGTCATCTACCTGAATCGCGCGATGCTGGCGTTCAAGTTCAAGCGTTGCTAGGACGCTTCTAGGTACGGACCATCCGCCGAAACTGCCAACAGTTTCGCCTTTACTGATCGGCTCGATTGCAAAACTTCCCCAACCTTTATCTCCAGCTGAGCGAGCTTGCGCCTTGGGAGTCAACCAGTTCATGTCCAATGAAGTACCTCATGTCTGTCGATGCATTAGCGATTAAATGCAGAACTGATGCTATCTGGAATTAACCACCAGATACCAAATCCCAGATGAATTTTTGGTGCGCATATTCCTCTAGGCTTAAGTCATGATCGATTTAGCAGCACTGCGCCAAGACCCTGATGCCTTCAAGAAATCTCAGGCTGCCCGCGGTGAATCCGTTGAATTAGTTGATCAAGTTATTACTGCTGATGCTGCTCGCCGCACCGCTTTAGGTGAATTTGAAAGCCTGCGAGCTAACCAAAAGGCCATTGGCACCCAGGTAGCTAAAGCTCAAGGTGACGAAAAGCAGGCACTACTAGCTGAGACCAAAACACTTTCGGACCAAGTCAAGGCTGCCGAGAATCAGCTACGCGAGATGGACGCAAGTCTGGATGCCCTCGTACTTGGACTTTCTAACGTTGTTGATCCGGCTGCACCGGTTGGTGGCGAAGATGACTTTGTTGTTATCAAAGAAGTTGGCACCAAGCGTGATTTTGCTGCTGAAGGTATTGCGGTTCGTGACCATGTTGAGATTGGCGAACTACTTGGCGCCATTGATATTGAACGCGGCGCAAAAGTTAGCGGCAGTCGGTTCTATTACTTGACTGGCCCTGGTGCGATGTTGGAACTCGCTCTAGTTCAGTTAGCGATGAACACGGCGCAAAAGAATGGTTTCACTCCAATGATCCCGCCTGCACTTGTTAAGCCTGCTGCGATGGAAGGAACTGGTTTCCTAGGCCAAGCTGCTGAAAATGTTTATCGTCTTGAAGCAGATGACATGTATTTAGTTGGAACTGCTGAAGTTCCACTTGCTGCGTATCACATGGACGAAATCCTTGAAGGTGATCTACCACGTCGTTACGCTGCGTTCTCACCATGTTTCCGTCGCGAAGCTGGAAGTCACGGCAAAGATACTCGTGGAATTTTCCGAGTGCACTGGTTCGACAAAGTAGAAATGTTTTCATTCTGCCCAGTTGAGGAAGCAGTTGCTGAACACGAACGTTTATTAGGTTTCGAAGAAGAGTTTTTGCAGCTACTTGAAATTCCATACCGCGTCATTGATGTTGCAACTGGCGACCTAGGTTCAAGTGCTGCGCGCAAGTTTGACTGCGAAGCTTGGGTGCCATCACAAGAGCGTTACCGCGAAGTAACTTCAACTTCGAACTGCACAACTTTCCAATCCCGCAGATTAAAGATTCGTTCCCGTGGCGCAGACGGTGTTGAACCGATTGCAACTTTGAACGGAACTCTTTGTGCGATCACAAGAACTATTGTGGCTATTTTTGAAAACCATCAAGAAGCTGATGGCTCAGTGCGAATTCCAAAAGCGCTTCAGCCATATCTAGGTGGAGCGTCTCACTTCAAATTGAAGTAACTCAAGCCAATAAGAAAGCCCCCGCTAAATACAGCGGGGGCTTTCTTATTTGTAAATTACTTAGACACCAGCAACCTGTGGCAAGTTAGCTAGGCCTGCAGCTAGACGCTCTTCTGAGAAGTCTTCGTCAACCATGCGACCGCCAAGGTAAGCATCGTATGCAGCCAGGTCAAAGTGACCATGTCCACAAAGCGCAGTCAAGATAACGGTTTCTTCGCCGGTTTCCTTAGCCTTCAAAGCTTCCTGAATTGCAATTGCAATTGCGTGAGTTGGCTCCGGAGCTGGAACGATACCTTCGGTGCGAGCGAACTGTACTGCTGCACTGAAGCACTCAGTCTGAGCAACCGCTTGGGCATCCATCAAACCAAGTTCGTAGATGTGAGAAATCAACGGAGCCATACCGTGGTAGCGCAAGCCACCTGCGTGAATTGGATCTGGAATGAAATCTTTTCCAAGAGTGTGCATCTTCATAAGTGGTGTCATGCCTGCAGTGTCACCAAAGTCGTAAGCGTAAGTGCCACGAGTAAGTGATGGACATGATGCTGGTTCAGCAGCCAAGATACGCGGACTAATTTTGCCAGCCATCTTTTCGCGCAGGAATGGGAAAGCAAGTCCACCAAAGTTGGAACCGCCACCGGTGCAACCAACGATAAGTGTTGGAGTATCGCCAGCCTTTTCCATTTGAAGCAATGCTTCTTCACCAATGATGGTCTGATGCATCAGTACGTGATTCAAAACTGAACCAAGTGCATAACGTGTGCCCGGATCCTTCACAGCAACTTCAACAGCTTCAGAAATTGCAATGCCAAGTGAACCATTTAAGTTCTTTGGATCTGACGCCAGCATCTTGCCAACTTCAGTTAGCTGTGAAGGTGAGCGATGAACGGTGCCACCGAATGCTTCAATCATTAACTTACGGAATGGCTTGGCATCAAAGGACGCACCAACTTGGAACACTTCGCATTCCATGTCATACAGCGCACATGCAAATGCAAGAGCAGTTCCCCACTGACCTGCGCCAGTTTCTGTCACAAGTTTCTTAATGCCTTCTTGGGCGTTGTAGTAAGCCTGCGGAACTGCAGTGTTTGGTTTGTGTGAACCTGCTGGTGAAACACCTTCGTACTTGTAATAAATACGTGCAGGTGTGCCAAGTGCTTTTTCCAAACGATGTGCGCGGAACAGCGGGCTTGGACGCCATTGACGATAAACATCTAGAACGCCGCCGGGGATATCGATGTATCGCTCCTGGCTGACTTCTTGCATGATCAATTCCATTGGGAATAGCGGCGCGAAATCTTCTGGCCCAGCTGGCTGATGAGTTCCTGGATGCAATGCTGGCGGTGGAGGCGCTGGCAGATCCGGAACGATGTTGTACCACTGGGTAGGCATCTCGTCTTCGGTCAAGGTGTATTTGTGGGTGCGAACTTCGTCGCTGATCTTGGCCATGATGCTCCTTTATGAAAAGCCCGTAGGGTTGGGGTACGGGTAGTTGAAAACTCTAGCGAGTTTTGGGCCCATCTGACTAGGTCAAATATCAGGGAAGTTGGTAACGATTGTGACGCGGTTAATTGCCAGCGATCTAGACGGTACTTTCCTGCAAACTGGAGGCACGGTTTCCCCAGAAAACGTTGCTGCTATTGCTCGGGCCCATGCCAGCGGCCTGGAAACCATGTTCGTAACGGGCCGACCATCCCGCTGGATGCGACAGATCCCAGAGATGACTGGCCATGAAGGTCTGGCCTTGGTCTGCAATGGCGCATTGCTGATGGATCTAAAGACTCAGGAAACTATTTACGCCGATCTAATGACCAGCGATTCAGGACTAAAGGCTGCCCAAATCTTGCAGGAACTCGATCCGGACATTTCCTTTGCAGTCGAGCTTGATCGCCATGACGTCTCCTTTTTAGTTGATGACAAGTACCGACCACGTTGGGAAGTTAAGACAACGCCTCCAGCAACTGACGTAGAAACAATGTTTGGCACTGAAATCGTAATCAAGCTTCTGGCTCGACCAAGTGATCGCATTCAACAAAATGCTGACCAATTCTTGATTGAGGCTCAAGGTGCACTAGATGGACTTGTTGATGTGACTCACTCAAACTTCCTTGACCTGATGATTGAAATGAGTGCGCTTGGCGTGAACAAGGGAACTGGTTTAGAAAAGTACGCAACTAACAACGGAATGGCGGCTACTGACATCGCAGCAGTTGGTGACATGCCTAACGATGTTCCGATGATTGCTTGGGCTGGCCGCGGCGCAGCTGTTGATAACGCGCACGATTGGGTTAAAGAAGTAGCAACTGAGTTCTTGCCATCAAATGACGATCATGGTGTTGCAGTATTTATCGATCGAATTATTGCGAGTTAATCGTTTCGCTTACGTAAGTTTTCTAACCAAGTCTGTGGATCAACATTTGATTTCGCAACGTCAATAACTTCACCGTGGGTACTGGCGTTGTCATGTCTTGGGTAGGAACCTAAGAACTTAACGTCAGCACAAATTCGTCGAAGTTCAATTAGCGCATCGCCAAGGCTTTCATCGTCAATGTGTCCGACGCAATCTAGCGAGAAGAAGTAGTCACCAAGTTGCTGCTTTGTTGGCCGAGATTCCAAACGTGACAAGTCAACTCCACGGACTGCAAACTCAGTCAAAATGTTTAACAACGCACCAGGTTGGTTGCGATGCATGAACAAAGACAAAGTAGTTTTATCGTTTCCAGTTGATGGCTGGGCATGGCCTGGCTTACTCACTAAAACAAATCGAGTCCAAGCAGAATCGCTATCGCCAATTCCTTGCGCCAGAATTTCTAAGCCATAATGCTTTGCGGCCGCAACTGAACAAATTGCGGCATCGTAGTTTGCGCCTACTGAAAGTTCTTCGGCTGCAGCTGCAGTCGACATTGCTGGAAGCACGTGAACGCCAGGTGTGTTTTTGTGTAACCAATCAACACATTGCGCGTGCGCATGCGGATGAGTTGCAATTCTCTTTATGTCAGAAATCGAAACGCCAGGCTTTGCCAACAATGCGAATTCCACTGGGATCGCAATTTCGTCAATGATTTCTAATGAGTCACCATGTCCAAGTTCATCCAGAGTTGTCGCAACTGAACCTTCAACGGAATTTTCAATTGGAACTAGGGCGCCAAAGACTTTTCCAGAACGCACCAGGTTTAGCGCCTCGCGAACTGACTCGGCTGGAATTAGTTCTGCACCCTGAGCAATCGGCATTTGCAAAAACGCAGCCTCAGTAAAGGTCCCCTTGGGACCTAAGTATGCGAATGAATTTTTCATGGAAACTCAAGATTACGCTGAATATAGATAGTTTGATAAATCCAACAATTACTGCTGGGATCCACTCTTAGGTTCTGGCAGTTTGATTGAGAAATTGTCCGCTAATTCAACCAGCCGCTCCCAGATAACTGGATGGATCGTGACTCCAGACTCTTTGCGAATCTTGGTATTGATCGCGGTGCTTTCACCAGGCATTCGAATTTCTGGTGCACCTGGCTCAAGGGGAGTTTGTTTTAAGTGAGTAGCAAACTTTGCAACATCACTCTTGAATTCAGCAAGGGGACGTACCTTTTGAATATCAATTCCAATTGCCAACACACCTTGTCGCGCATCCGCCACTTCAGGTCCTACTGTTCCAGCAGAACTTAGTGTTCCCGCTAACGCTTCAGCAATTACCGAAAGTGCAAAGCCCTTAACGCCACCCAGCGGGACAAGTACTCCACTTTGATTTAACCAATCGCTTTCGATTTCAGTTCCGCGCTCTTGGGCATCTGAAAGTCGGCCTTTAGCAACTGCGGATGTAGCCATGTCCATTACGAGATTCGGCGCTCCTTCACGAGGAACACCAGCTGCAATTGGATTGGTAGCGATTCTTGCTTCGGCTCCGCCTGGAGGAGCAACATCTATCGCGCCACCACCAACATTCATAAACATGAATACTGCAATACCTTCATTGGCTGCATGATCACAAAAATCAGCAAACCTTCCTGCTGGATCACAATTCTTAACAGTCACCGCAGCAATGCCGTGTTGCCGAGCTCGTTCAATCAATAAGTCAGTAGCAAACGGCATAACTAAGTGGCCGTAATTTGTATTTCCATTAACGCTGACTAACGATCCGCTATCTTGCTCAAGCGTAGGAATCGCTGCTGGGTTTACAAATCCGTCGCGCGCACGATATGCGTATTCTCGAAGTCGTCGGATTCCGTGTGATTCATGACCAGCTAAATCGGAGGCGACCATTTGATTCGCCATTTCGGTGGCACCGGCAACAGGAGTGCCTACAGCTTGAAGCACTTCTGAAATGAATCGAAACAATTCAGCATGATCAACTAACGTGCCAACTTGTTTAGTCATTTTGAATCCCGACTCTAGATTTCTATTTCTGCGCAGGTTATCAGCCCAGCGAATTGGGAGAACTCAGATGAAAAGGTATAGGAATAGTCAAGATTTCCTTCAAACAGGGCTTTTAGGTCGCAAGAAATTCGAATTTTTCATAGTTTTGAGGCAGTTCAGGCGTTACTGCATCCCCCGTCGGTGACGCCTGGACTTTCTTTATGCCATTTTGCATCTGCGATTAACTCAACAGTTTGGCGCGCCAGACATCACCGTTTCTTGTTAATTAAGTGAGAATTACAAGGTGGAATCAACGGTTTATCGCAGAAGTTCCGATGGAAAAATCGTCGGAACCCCAGAAGCTAAGCCAGTAATTGAAATGCCGGTCGAACCAGTATTCGCGGTAACCACTTATCGAGCTGGTGACATTGGGCAAACCCAAGCGCAACCCAAGATCGTTGCGGATACGCCACAGCCAGAAGTTTTTGCTGCTCCATTTGTTGCAGCACCTTTACCTACTCCAGTTGAAACTAAACCCGCTCAGCAACAAGTGAAACCTTCGCCAAAACTTCCAGCATTTAACATGCCTAAGTTTTCATTCGGTAAAAGTAAGTCACGTTTCCCTCGACCAGTGCGCTACATCAGAAACATTGTGTTGGCATATCTTGGTTTCTATTTAGTTCTGGGTTTCCATGCGGCTGCCTCATTAGACAAGATCCCAGCATCTTCAAATGTTGCACTTGCTGATACTGCAGGAACTAACTGGTTACTTGTTGGATCAGATAGTCGCGAAGGATTAACCAAAGCCGAACGTAAAGAATTGCACACTGGTAAAGATGAAGGTTCACAACGTACTGACACGATCATGGTCATCCATATTGATGACAGCGGCAAACCAACACTTGTGAGCCTGCCACGAGATTCATACATAACTATTCCAGCTCACATTGCACTTGATGGTTCTTCGGTTGAAGATCGCAAAAACAAAATCAACACTGCATACGGCAAAGGTGGCGCACCGCTTTTAGTTGAAACCGTGGAACGCAATACCGGATTACATATCGATCACTACATGGAAGTTGGCTTCAAAGGTATTCGCGATATCACTGACGCAGTTGGTGGTGTGAACATGTGTGTTCCAGCAGATGTGACTGATGAAAATTCTGGCTTGAATTTGTTGGCGGGCTGCCAAGAGCTCGATGGCAAGAACGCGTTGGCATATGTTCGAATGCGATACGCAGATCCAAAGGGTGATTTAGGACGCATTGAACGTCAGCAACAATTCCTAAGTTCCGTCATGAAGAAAGTTGCCACCCCTGCAGTTCTGCTGAATCCGATCAGCATGTGGAAGCTGGTCGATGCTGGAACTGGATCAGTAAATGTTGGCGATGGCGACTCCGTCATGGACATCAGCAGTCTTGCCAGAGCTATGCGCGCACTGTCGAATGGAAATGGAACTTTGACTACGGTTCCAGTCTCCGAGACTGATGCCAATACGGCGGCTGGATCCTCGGTGATCTGGGACGATGCGGCAGCCCGAGAACTCTTTGTTTCACTGGGTGCTAATTAACCCACTGAAAACTGGGCGCAAATTAAGCCCAATAACGAGGCAATAAGTTTTTCCCTATTTAGCCGACCTAGTACCAGCCATTTCCCCTTGATCTCATAAGATTTTTCAAGAGAACCCCCAACAAGGAGAACCATGTCTGCATTTGCACATGTCGCCAGCCAGGAAGTAGCCCTGACTGGATCCAACTACACAACCGTGGTCATCGTCGCCCTGATTGCGTTAGCTGCACTTGGTGTAGCCGCAGTTTTGGTACGCCAAGTTTTGGCAGCCGACGAAGGCACCGTCAACATGAGGAATATTGCCAAGGCAATCCAGGAAGGTGCTTCGGCTTATCTAAACCGACAGTTCCGTACCCTTGCGATTTTTGCCGTTTTGGTTTTCTTCTTGTTATTCCTACTTCCAGCTGAAACCCAGAATGAGCGCATCGGTCGCTCGCTGTTCTTCCTAGTTGGCGCAGTATTTTCCGGCATCACTGGCTACATGGGCATGTGGCTTGCAGTTCGCGGCAACGTTCGCGTAGCTAACGCCGCAAACACCAGTGGTGAACAAGAAGCAATGAAGATCGCTTTCCGCACCGGTGGTGTGGCTGGCATGTTCACTGTTGGTCTTGGTTTGTTTGGTGCTGCAGTAGTTGTTTTGGTTTACAAGGGTGAAGCACCAAAGGTTCTTGAAGGCTTCGGCTTTGGCGCTGCACTACTTGCAATGTTCATGCGTGTTGGTGGCGGTATCTTCACCAAAGCTGCTGACGTCGGCGCTGACTTGGTTGGAAAAGTTGAACAGGGTATTCCAGAAGATGACCCACGCAACGCTGCAACAATCGCAGACAACGTTGGCGACAACGTAGGTGACTGTGCAGGTATGGCAGCAGACTTGTTCGAGTCTTACGCAGTAACACTTGTTGCAGCTTTGATTCTTGGTAAAGCAGCCTTTGGTGAAATCGGTTTGGTTTTCCCATTGGTTGTTCCTGCAATCGGTGTAGTAACCGCAGTCGTAGGTATCTTCGCAGTAACTCCTCGCGCAGGCGATCGTTCCGGAATGAGCGCGATCAATCGCGGCTTCTTCTTGTCGGCAGCAATTAGCGCTGTGCTTGTAGCTTTGGCTGCATACCAATTCTTGCCAGCAACACTTGGTGAACTTCAAGCCGTTTCAGATCCAACCTTTGGTTTGGCTGAAGGTGTAGTCGTTAATCCTCGTCACATGGCAATCGGCGCAGTACTTATCGGTATCGTTTTGGCCGCTGCAATCCAGCAATTAACTGGGTATTTCACAGAAACTAACCGTAAGCCAGTCGATGACGTATCGAAGTCATCCCTAACTGGACCAGCAACTGTAATTCTTGCTGGTATCTCACTTGGTTTGGAATCTGCGGTTTACTCCGCACTATTGATTGGTGCTGCGCTTTACGGTGCATACCTACTTGGTGGCGCATCAGTAATTCTTGGCTTGTTTGCAATCGCATTGGCCGGTACTGGTTTGCTAACAACTGTTGGTGTCATCGTTTCGATGGATACCTTCGGTCCAGTTTCTGACAACGCACAAGGCATTGCAGAAATGTCCGGCGACGTTCATGGTGAAGGCGCACAGGTTCTAACAAACCTTGACGCAGTTGGTAACACAACTAAGGCCATCACCAAGGGCATTGCAATTGCAACTGCAGTCTTCGCTGCAACTGCGTTGTTTGGTGCATTCCGCGACACAGTTACAAATGCTGCTAAGAGCTTCACAACAAGTGACTTGCAGTACACCGGAACGCTAGACATCTCGAACCCAGCCAACCTATTTGGTTTGTTGATCGGTTCTGCAGTTGTCTTCATGTTCAGTGGACTTGCAATCAACGCAGTATCCCGCGCAGCTGGATCGGTTATCTTCGAAGTTCGCCGTCAGTTCCGCGAGAAGCCAGGCATCATGGCTGGAACAGAACTTCCGGACTACAGCCGCGTTGTTGACATCGTGACCAAGGATTCCTTGCGCGAACTAACAACACCAGGTCTACTTGCAATCTTGACTCCAATTGCAGTTGGTTTCGGATTAGGAATTGGCGCACTTGGTTCATTCCTTGCCGGCACAATCGCAACTGGAACTCTGATGGCAGTGTTCCTATCCAACTCCGGTGGAGCTTGGGATAACGCGAAGAAGTTCGTTGAAGACGGACACTTCGGCGGCAAGGGCTCCGAAGCTCACTCCGCAACCGTTATCGGTGACACCGTTGGCGATCCATTCAAGGACACAGCTGGTCCTGCGATCAACCCATTGCTTAAGGTTATGAACCTTGTCGCATTGTTGATTGCACCTGCTGTTGTAGCAATGACACTTGAAGACAAGGATGCAATGCGCATCGGTTTGGCATTTGTCGCCACTGCCGTAATCGTTGTCTCAGTGATCATTTCCAAGCGTCGACCAATTGCGGTTGGCGAAGAGGCAATGGCCAGCTAATAGCAAAATCACTCAGAGAACCCCAGCCTCGCGGTTGGGGTTCTCTTTTTGCCAAAATGTCGTTGCGACTAAAGGGAAAAGATGCTCATCCACAGGGGGTTGCGACTCGCGGAACAGACTCGCCAGTTTGACAATGCCCCTAGGCGATAAGGCACACTCTCGGAGATAGCGCTTTTGACTCTATATATAGAGTCTTTTGCATTTGCCGAAGGGAATCCTTTTGTCGACAACACGCCGTTTGGTTATCGTCGAATCTCCAGCCAAGGCCAAAACCATTCAGAAATACCTAGGCCCAGGTTACGAAGTGACTGCATCTGTTGGTCACGTTCGCGACCTGCCTGAGCGCGCTGTCGATGTTCCGGCTGAAATCAAGAAGCAGCCTTGGGGCCGCATGGCTATCGATGTTGAGGATGACTTCACTCCTTACTACGTGGTCAGCTCCAAAAAGAAGGACAAAGTTACCGAGCTAAAGCGAATGCTTGCAGACGCTGACGAACTATTGCTCGCAACTGACGAGGACCGCGAAGGTGAAGCAATTGCTTGGCACCTGATGGAAATTCTTCGACCTAAAGTTCCAGTGCGCCGAATGGTGTTCCACGAAATCACTCCAGAAGCAATCCGGCACGCTTCGGAATCAACTCGTGATCTTGATATGCAACTTGTTGATGCCCAAGAAACTCGTCGTCTAATCGACCGTCTATACGGCTTTGAAGTTTCACCAGTTCTTTGGCGCAAGGTTCAGGCCGGTCTCTCTGCAGGACGCGTGCAATCAGTTGCAACACGACTGATCGTAGAAAAAGAACGCGAGCGCATTGCTTACAAGCGCGCTTCCTATTGGGACATTGAAGGAACTTTCGATCCTCAATCATTCAGCGCAAACTTAGTTGCAGTTGATGGCAGGAAGATTGCCCAAGGTAAAGATTTTGATTCACTAGCTCAACTTAAAGATGCCAGCATCGTTCACCTCGATGAAGATGTTGCAAAGAGTTTGTGTACATCACTAAGTGGTGCAAAGTTTGAAGTTCGCTCAGTTGATGATCGTCCATACTCAAGCAAGCCAAAAGCACCATTCATGACTTCAACAATGCAACAAGCTGCATCAGGTCGATTGAAGTGGGGAGCGCAGCGCACTATGCGTGTTGCCCAAGCTTTATACGAACGCGGTTACATCACTTACATGCGTACGGACTCAACAACACTTTCTGACACTGCATTAAATGCTGCACGTAAACAAGCTGCCGAACTTTATGGCAGCGATCACGTTTCCGAAGCTCCACGTCGTTACGATCGCAAAGTTAAGAATGCGCAAGAAGCGCACGAAGCAATTCGTCCCGCCGGTGATGTCTTCCGTACACCGGCTGAAGTTGCGGGCGAATTAGTAGGCGATGAGTTTGCGCTGTATGACTTGATTTGGAAGCGCACTGTTGCCAGCCAGATGGCTGATGCCAAGGGAACTACCGCAACGATTCGTATTGGTGCAACCAGTGGCGATGGTCGCGATGCTGAATTCTCAGCCAGTGGAACCGTCATTACTTTCCGTGGTCACATGGCTGCTTATGACGATGCCGACGAAGACCAAGACGAAAAGAACGAAGCTCGTCGCCTGCCAGCCGTGAAGGTAGGGGATTCGGTAACTGCAGTTTCCTTGGAACCAAGCGGTCACTCCACAAATCCACCAGCGCGGTACACCGAAGCCACTTTGGTTCAAAAGCTTGAAGAACTTGGTATCGGTCGCCCTTCAACTTACGCCGCAATCGTTAGCCGCATTATCGATCAGGGTTATGTGTGGAAGCGCGGTAGCGCATTGGTTCCTCACTTCCTTGCGTTCACAGTTACTCGTTTGATGGAAGAAAACTTCACTCAACTCGTTGACTACGACTTCACTGCTTCTCTTGAAGAAGTACTGGATGAAGTTGCTAACGGTGAGCAAGGACGCCTAGAAGTTCTAAAGCGCTTCTACTTCGGCGAAAAAACTGAAGGTTCGATTTTCCCTGGCTTAGCTCCACTTGTTTCGGTCTATGGTGACATTGATGCCCGCGCAATGGCATCACTTCCAATTGAAGGCCACGAAGGAATCATTCGCGTTGGAAAGTACGGTCCTTACCTAGAACGCGGTGAAGGTGAAACTTTGCAGCGTGCAAATATCCCACAAGATCTTGCACCAGATGAAATGACAGCAGAAAAGGCCGAAGAACTTTTCAATGCACCATCGGGTGAACGTGAACTTGGTGTGGATCCCGAAACTGAGCGCGTAATCATGGCAAAGACCGGACGCTACGGTCCTTACTTCACTGAAGTATTGCCAGAAGGTTCACCCAAGAAAGAAAAGCCTCGCACTGCATCGTTGTTCTCAACTATGGATGTTGAACAAGTAACACTTGATGATGCACTTCGAATGTTTACTTTGCCACGTGAAATTGGGTTAGATCCAACTGAAGGTGAGCCAATCACTTCGCAGAATGGTCGTTACGGTCCGTATTTGTTAAAGGGAAAAGACTCCCGCACTTTGCCAGATGAAGAATCAATCTTTGGCTGCACGCTTGAAGAAGCACTTGCACTGTTTGCGCAGCCAAAACTTCGTCGTGGTCGG
>JBEION010000027.1:0-8393 GCA_040377565.1 Candidatus Nanopelagicales bacterium
AGCGAATCTGCCAATGGTTCGATGACGCTTGCAAAACCTTCATCGCTACCAACACCGCGGCCACCAGAGACCACAATTGCGGCTTCAGATAGATCTGGGCGGCCACTCTTTTGCACTGAGACTCGATTTACAACTTTGGTTGCGCCAGCTGCAGCACTAACTTCTACTGCTACATCTACGCGAGTTGCAGATCCACCTGATTGCACAGGTGCAATTGAGTTGGTACGAACTGTGATTACTGGAGTGCCCTTGGAAACTTTTGAGTGCACAATAGTTGCGCCACCAAATACGTTTTGAGTTGCAACAACGTCAGCAGAAACTGCAACTGCATCGGTAATCACTCCTGCGTCAATTGCAACTGCCAAGCGGCCCGCGATTTCCTTGCCGTCTGCGGAAGATGGAATCAAAACTGCAGCCGGTGACTTCTCAGCAACAAGCTTTGCCAATACATCAACAGTTGGAACCACAACGTGATCCAAGAATGCTTGACCGTCTGCGACATAAACCGTCTTTGCGCCATGATCACCAAGAGTTGCTATTGCAGCATCTGCGCCAGGTCCAACAAAGACTGCACTTGGTTCGCCAATTCCGGCAGCCATTGCTAGCAGCTCAAGAGATACCTTCTTGATGTTGCCTTCAGAGTGCTCGATAAGTACTAATACTTCAGACATGGATGCTCCTAGATAAATTTCTGGGTGACGAGGAATTCTTCAATTTTTTCTGCGCCATTGCCTTCATCGGTAATGACAGTGCCCTTTGCCTTAGCTGGACGTTCTGCGAAGTCTTTAACTTCACTCCAAGCATTGGCAAGGCCGACAGTTGCTGCATCTAAACCAATGTCAGCAAGACTCAAGGTTTCCATCGGTGCTTTCTTGGCAGCCATGATGTTCTTGAAAGATGGGTAACGAGGCTCATTTGTTTTTTCAACTACCGAAACAACAGCTGGCAGGCTGGACTGAACTTCGTCGTAACCGTAATCGGTAACGCGGTGGATTGTCAGGTTTGATCCGCTTACTTCAACCTTGTTTGCAAATGTCATTTGTGGCAAACCAAGACGAGCGGAAACCATCGCTGGCACAACACTCATGCGTGCATCAGTTGATTCAGAGCCAAACATAATCAAATCAAAGCCACGGCCTTCAAGTGCTTTGGCAAGCACAAGTGATGTTGCAAGTGCGTCAGAACCGTGTAGCGCTGGATCGCTGATATGAATTCCTGCGTGAGCACCCATTGAGATAGCTTTACGAACGCTGTCCGCTGCTTCATCTGGTCCCATGGAAAGAATGGTTACTTCGCCTTCGCCGGCTTCAACAATTCGCAGGGCTTCTTCAACTGCGTACTCATCGAGTTCGTTAACTACGCGGTCAGCAGCTGCGCGATCCAAAGTGCTGTCAGATGCAGTCAACTTCTTTTCCGCCCAGCTATCTGGAACCTGCTTTACGCAAACACAAATCTTCATGCCAACTCCTTTAGCGCCCAGACGAAGTTTTGATCCACTTCTTAAATCCACAATTTGGGTGGCTTCAGGATTGGATCCAATCCGTCACTTACAATCCTAATCGCTTATTTCAAAGGCGCTAGTTCAGGGTTGGCCTGAGTAGCAAGCCAAGCTAACTAGGAGAAATCTGCCTTACCTGGGCCATTTTCGACGAAGGACTTCATACCTACCTTTTGGTCATTGGTATCGAACTGGCCGGCAAACAGCCCCTGCTCCATAACCAAACCATCAGCCAATAGCTGCTCGCCACCTTTATCGATACCGCGCTTGGCAGCCTTCATGGCAGTAACTGGACCAGTTGCGTAAAGGTTTGCTAGTTCCATAGCTCGCTTGAGCACGTCGCTTGAATCGACAACTTCATTTACAAGTCCAAGAGTTAGTGCCTCATCTGCATTTACGCGACGACCAGTGAAGATCAAATCTTTTGCTCGGGATGGACCAATTAGTCGAGCCAGGCGCTGCGTGCCGCCGCCGCCAGGAATGATGCCAAGCAAAATTTCCGGTTGACCCATAACAGCATTTGATGCCGCAATTCTAAAGTCGCAACTTAGGGCAAGTTCCAAGCCGCCACCGAGTGCGTAGCCTGTGATTGCAGCAATAGTTGGAACTGGAATGTCGCCGACTGCGTTAAAGCAAGCTTGTAGACCTGGGGTTTCTTGTCTGGCGACTTCGCCATCCCAATCAATCATTTCTTTAATGTCAGCACCTGCTGCAAAGGTACGTTCGCCACCATAAATAACAACGGCACGAACTTCATCCGTACTTGAAACCTCAAGTGCAACAGCTTTGATTTCTTCCTGCATGGCACGATTTAGCACGTTCATCTTTGGACGGTCTAAGTAAATAACTGCAATACGCTCTTGGCGTTCAACTCTGATGAATTCCGACACGTTATTAGCCTATCTACCGATTGAGAGTCAACAAAACTTTAAGGATGGGATTAAAAAAGCGCGTTAGTTAGTGCGATTCTTGCCTTAACTACCGCAGGATCTGCTGGACCTGCAATTTCAAAAAGTTCCAAGACTCGCTCACGAGTTTGATCCCGCTCAGTTCCGGTTACGTTCTTGAGGTGTTCAATGAGTAACGCAAATGCATCCGCAAACTCGCCCATCAAAAAAGTTGAATCAGCAGCGCGTAATACCGAATCAGTTTCTAGTGTCATGGTTTCAACATCTGCAGCTAAATCACGACCATCAGTGCGCTGCAAGAGATTTACATTGAGCAAACCAATTTTTGCAATTGCATCACCTGGGGTGACAGACAGGATTTCTTTATAAGCCTCGGCTGCTTTCAACCAGTCGCCAGAGTCAAGGGCTGCTTCGGCAGCATCAAATCTTGGATCGCTCGGTGACTGGATTGCTTGAGTCTCTTCGCCATCAGCTTGATCACTTGTTCCCACTCGACCCGTGATGCCAGCTTTCTCGGCTTCGGCAAGGACTGCTTCCAATACTTGGCGAACTTGTGATTCGGGCATGGCGCCTTGGAACATCGGATCTACCTGCCCACCGATAACGACGTAAACCGTTGGGATTGATTGCACCTGGAAGGCTGCAGCAATTTGTTGTTCAGCATCAACATCAACTTTGGCCAGGATCCAGCGACCGTCATATTCAAGGGCAAGTTTTTCAAGGATTGGCGAAAGTTGTTTACATGGTTCACACCAGGTGGCCCAAAGGTCAACAACTACTGGAACAGTCATCGACTGAGTTATTACATCTGCTTCAAAGCTTGAGGTGGTCACATCAATGATCAAGTTACTTGCAACTGGATCGGCTGCCCGTTGCGCCGCAGCCTGCGCAGCTTTTGCTTGTGCTTCTCGCGCTGCAGCTACCGCGCCAAGATCAATGGCACCTTGCAAGTTCATGTTGGACTGATTCACGCCTCTATTGTGGCGCATCTATAGTTCCTGGGACTAACTCAAGTCCCGCAAAATCTCTTTGACGGCTGATTCGGTTGAGATTTCGCCACTTGCTACTTGGGCACTTAGTGAATTCAAAGCTGCTGCATTGACGTCCATTAGTTCCGTAATCGAATCCAAAACAGCGCGACGAAGGTTTAGTTTGGCTCGTTCAACCGAACGCAATGCGCGATCGCCCGACGCCACTGCCCAGTCGTGATGTTTTGAAATTGCCAGAACTAAATCGGATAGACCCTGACCGGTTGTTGCAGTCGTAGTGACAATCTCTGGAGTCCAAGATGCTTGGCCGTTTGAACCAAGTCCGATCATGGAACGCAGTTCCCGAACTACGCCTTCGGCACCATCACGATCGGCTTTATTCACGACATAGATATCAGCAATTTCTAGAATTCCTGCTTTTGCAGCTTGCACGCCATCACCTGCGCCAGGGGCCAAAACCAAAACCACGGTGTCCACTGCATTTACAACATCAACTTCGGACTGACCAACACCAACGGTCTCAACAATGATGACGTCAAACCCGACTGCGTCCAAGACTTTTGCAGCAGCCTGGGTTGCGCTCGATAGTCCGCCAAGT
Source organism: Candidatus Nanopelagicales bacterium (assembly GCA_040377565.1). GTDB lineage: Bacteria > Actinomycetota > Actinomycetes > S36-B12 > UBA5976 > UBA5976. The sequence continues at coordinate 3,994 of JBEION010000027.1, forward strand.
TGGCCGCGAGATGACATTGATCGAATGAACACACCTTCGTCTAAGGCATGTTCTTGCATTCGAATGCGATCACCAAGAAGTGCACCACCAGTAACTGGTGAGGAAGGATCAACGGCTAAAACCGCTACGCGTAAACTTTTGCTTCGATACTCAGAAATCAATGCGCCAGTTGTTGTTGACTTACCAACTCCAGGAGGTCCGGTTACTCCAATAAGTAAGGCGGATCCTGAATCAGGCAAACCACTTAGGAGTTCAGTTAACTCAGGTGTGCCATCTTCAATCACGCTAAGTGCCTTACCCAAGGCGCGCACGTCTCCTGAGACTGCTGCTTCAAGTAAGGAGTGCATTTGAAATTAACCTATGGCACTCTGATGATTAGTGCGTCGCCTTGACCGCCGCCGCCGCATAACGCAGCCGCACCGGTGCCACCACCACGACGTTTCAATTCATTTGCCAAGTGCAGAACAATTCGGGCGCCTGACATTCCGATGGGATGTCCAAGAGCAATTGCGCCGCCGTTTACGTTTACTTTGGAGTCATCGATTCCAAGTTGATCCATGCTCACGAGTGCAACTGATGCAAAAGCTTCATTCATTTCATAAAGATCTAAACCAGCAGGATCTAGTCCGACTTTTTGAGCTGCCTTCTTGATTGCGCGCGCTGGCTGGGCAACTAACGATGCGTCCGGTCCAGCCACCATTCCATGAGCCAAAATTTCAGCCAGAACCGTTAATCCAAGTTCGGCAGCTTTCTTTTCACTCATTACGATTACTGCTGCTGCGCCATCACTAATTTGTGAAGAAGAACCTGCAGTGATTGTGCCGTTTGGATCAAACGCTGGGCGTAGTTTGCCTAATGAATCAGCTGTGGTTTCAGGTCGAATACCTTCATCTGTTGCAAACAGAATTGGGTCGCCTTTACGTTGTGGGATTGAAACTGGAACAATCTCGTCAGCAAAAATACCGGCAGCATGAGCAGCTGCAGCTCTTTGATGTGATTTCGCCGAGAATTCATCTTGACGCTCCCGCGAGATTTTTTCGGCAGCCGTGTATTTATCTGTTGCTTCACCCATACCAAGTTGATCGATCGCGCAGTAGAGCCCATCGAATGCCATAGTGTCTTTAAGCGTCCAGTCGCCATACTTAACGCCTTCGCGACTTCCAACTAGAACGTGCGGAGCATTTGTCATACTTTCCATGCCACCTGCAATTACAACATCTGCTTCGCCGGAACGAATTAGTTGATCTGCCATTGCGATTGCATTAATTCCTGACAGGCAAACTTTGTTTACGCTGATGGCTGGAACATCAAGTCCAATTCCAGCCTTAATTGCTGCTTGGCGTGCCGGCATCTGGCCAGCTCCAGCCTGCAAAACATGTCCCATGATTACGTAATCAACATCTGATGCAGATACGCCAGATTTTTCCAAAGCCCCACGAATTGCAGTGGCTCCAAGTTCAACAGCAGAGACATCTTTTAGAGAGCCAAGCAATCGACCGATTCCGGTACGAGCTCCACCAACAATGACGGACATTAAAGGCCTTTCCGATCAGCAAAAGTGCGAGAAATTGCGCGTGATGTGCAAAATCCCTTACTGTCACCTTAGCGATGTTCTTGGACTTAGCAGGAATCCGCCCAATGATTGCGAGGATTGCAATGGTCAACTTAAGTGCCGCACTAGGCGGAACGCTGTTAGGAATCGATCATGTTGGGCTCGCTGTTAGAGACCTAGATGAGGCCATCGCACGTTGGTCCCAGACTTTCGGCTTAGAAGTTTCGCACCGAGAAATAAACGAATCTCAAGGTATTAAAGAAGCCATGCTCGATTTAGCTGATGGAACTCGTTTGCAGTTGTTGGCTCCCCTAAATCCTGAATCAACAATCGCAAAATTTCTCGAGCGTAGTGGCGAAGGAATGCAACAGCTGGCATTTCGAGTTACCAACATCGATGAAGCAATGGCAAATGTTTTAAGCGCTGGGATGCGATTGATTTATCCAGAGTCACGAATTGGTACTGCTGGATCACTAATTAACTTTGTGCATCCAAAAGACGTCGGCGGAGTTCTTGTTGAACTAGTCCAGCCAGTTGATCACTAACGTAAAGAATTATTCAGACTTGTTCAACAAGTCGTTCCAGCGGGTCATTTCGCCGTCCCAAGTCCAACTCAGTTCTGGCGTTTCTGGAAGTATTCGATTTAGCGCTTCGTTCCAGGCAATCCGCACAAACTTTTCACCAACCCATAAGTGTCGACATTCAGGGATCGCAACAACATCGCACTGCGGAACGATTGAAAACTTTTCGATGGCTTCAGGTGGTTTTAAGTAGTCATCTAGTTCTGGAACCAATGCCGTAAGGGGGCGACCAGAATCAGCCCATAACTTGAGGTGCTCTTCAGTACTCCACATCAAAGGAGGACTAAACAAAACTGCACCTTGAACTGGATCAACGTTGCCATGCATCAAAGTGACATCTGTACCAAATGACCAACCAACTAGCCAAATGTTTTCTAAGCCACGCGACTGGGCAAAATTCAAGGCAACTTTGAAATCTAAGCCTTCTAAAGCGCCTTGGTCGTATTCACCTTCACTGGTTCCGGCTGCGCTTGTAGTTCCTCGGGTGTTCCATCGCAAGATTGCAACGTCAGCTAAGGCTGGGAGTCGCCAAGCAGCTTTCTTGAACAGATGACTATCCATCATTCCGCCACCAGTTGGATTGGGATGAAGTAACAAAATTGTGGCCTTTGGTTTTTCCGAAACGGGCAGCGCTAACTCCCCGACTAATCGCAAGTTGTCTTCAGTTACTAGCGTTATGGCTTCACGCTTTGCCGGAAGCACGCTGTTTGAAACTATTTCAGCCATCAGAATTTCCTCGGCGTTCTACGTTTCCAACAAGCTGTGTGCCAATGTCGTCGTTCGTCAGCCGAGTAGTCCATATTCCAAGCAACAATGTGTGCCGTGCCGGGCTGGATGTCACCTTGGCAACCAGGGCAGCGATAAACCTTCACAGAAGTTTCGCCAGTAAGTGAAGTTACTTGCCATTCGCCATCGGCATGGTTTTCGGTGCGGCCAAAACTGCCAAGTTTGAGCTCAGGTGGCTCTTGATTTGGCTCTCTTCGATTTCGGCGCCCCATGGTGCAATTCTAAGTTCAAATCTAAAGGTGTTAGAACGGCAACGGTTGATAAGCAGCAATTCCAGTTCGCTGCGCAAGTTCGGCTTGTCCAGCTCTGACCTTTTCGATACCGATACTTTCGATTACCTCAAATGGTCCCTTAGGTAAGCCACAACCCAGCTTCATTCCAGAATCAATATCAGTCTTTGATGCGTATCCTGTGGCTTCCATCGCAATGCAGTCGCCGAGGTATGCCATCAACAGATCATTGTGTACTTGGTTCTTTATCGCTTCGTTTGAATCCGTTGGAGCATCAAGTCTTTCGGAGTAGTCATAAAAACCTGATCCTGATTTTCTACCCTTGGCTCCTGCGGTAACTAATCGCACCATTCCAGCAGCGGGTTCATCAATATCTAGCTTGGTATCGGCATGAATTGTCTTCAAGATTTCAACACAGGTATCGATACCGATTAGATCCAAGAGTTCACATGGTCCCATCGGGTAGCCAGAAAGCTCACGCATTGCCGCATCCATCTGTTCTTTTGTTGCCTGGCCAGCATCAAGAATCTGGACCGCATGATTCAAGTAACGAAGCAAGAGCTTGTTGACAATAAATCCTGGCTGGTCAGAAATCTGTGCCAAATGTTTTCCAAGGGAATTTCCAAGTTCGACTATCTTCCCGACTACCTGAACGTCTGAATGCGCAGTTGAAATCACTTCAACAAACTTTTGAACAGGTGCTGGATTAAAGAAGTGCATTCCGATTACTTTTTCTGGACGCGTTGTGGCATTTGCAATCTCAGTAACAGACAAACTTGAAGTATTTGTTGCCAGGATGCCTGATGGTTTCACAGCTGCATCCAACTTAGAGAAAATCTCAACCTTTAGCGAAAGAATTTCTGGTGCCGCTTCAATTACAAGATCGCAATTAGCAAGCAGTTCGAAGTCTTCGCCGAATGAAACTCGCGCGGTAACTTCTTCGCTTTGTTCTTGGCTCAACTTCCCTTTTGAAACTGCCCTAGCCAGTGACTTAGCAAGATTGGATTTACCAGCATCAACAGCAGGGCCAGATTCGGCGACTCCAACTACTTGATAACCAGCTCGAGCGAAAACTTCGACGATGCCGGCTCCCATAATTCCCAGACCAACAACACCAATTTGCGAAAAACTCATGTGGCTAGTCTGGCAGACATCAGAAAATGCCAGTAGTTGGCCAGACTTTACTCTGCAGTAACGGGCAAGTTGCGACAGACTTAAGACGTGCCGGCCTGGAGTTCGTATTCATATTTC
>JBEION010000059.1:0-5578 GCA_040377565.1 Candidatus Nanopelagicales bacterium
AGAAAGCTATATGTCCAAATAGTGGGCACTAAATCGCCGTGATTTAGGCACTTTTTTCAGATTGGATCCAATCTGGGCCAACTTTGGATACAGTAAATATACGGATGCATAAATCCTCGGTCCGTGAAACTCTTGAGAATCGCCAAGTTGGGGCGATTCGGCGTTGGGATGGCTCATGAAAAACGTAGTTTCGGCAATTACTGAACACGGCAGCGCCCAAGATTTCGCAGGTTTGTCGCTACCTGATTCGTTCAAAGCCGTCACGATTCACAAAGACGAAACCGAAATGTTTGCTGGGTTAACCACAAAGGAAAAAGACCCACGCAAGTCATTACATATTGATACTGTGCCATTTCCGGAATTAGCTCCGGGTGAAGCCTTAATCGCCGTTATGGCATCCAGCATTAACTACAACACAGTGTGGACTTCGATCTTTGAGCCAGTTTCAACTTTTGGATTCCTTGAGCGCTACGGAAAGACTCACGAAGACGCTAAGCGCCATGACTTGCCGTATCACATCATCGGAAGCGATGCCTCTGGCGTTGTGCTTCGGGTTGGCCCAGGTGTTAACACTTGGAAGCCAGGGGATCGAATTGTCGCGCATTGCCTAAGTGTTGAACTTGAATCACCACTTGGACATAACGACACCATGCTGGATCCAGAACAGCGCATCTGGGGATTTGAAACAAACTTCGGCGGCCTTGCTGAATTTGCAATCGTTAAAGCTAATCAATTGTTGCCAAAGCCAGAGCACTTAACTTGGGAAGAAGCTGCAACACCAGGGCTTGTTAACTCAACTGCATATCGCCAATTAGTTTCGCGCAACGGTGCTGGAATGAAGCAAGGCGATGTGGTTTTGATTTGGGGCGCAACTGGCGGGCTTGGATCTTATGCAACGCAGTATGCATTAAATGGTGGCGCGATTCCGGTTTGCGTAGTTTCCTCTCCGGAAAAAGCTGAGATCTGTCGCAAGATGGGCGCGGAATTAGTTATTGACCGAAGCGTTGAAGGTTACAAGTTCTGGAAAGACGATGAGACGCAAGATCCAAAGGAATGGAAACGCCTTGGTAACAAGATCCGCGAGCTAACTGGTGGCGATGACGCTGATATCGTGTTTGAGCATCCAGGTCGGGAAACTTTCGGTGCCAGCGTTTACGTGGCTCGTAAGGGTGGCACGATCGTCACTTGCGCTTCAACAAGCGGTTTCATGCACGAATACGACAACCGTTACTTATGGATGAATCTAAAGAGCATTGTTGGTTCCCACTTCGCCAATTACCGCGAGGCATACGAAGCAAATCGCTTGATTGCTAAGGGACTTGTGCACCCAACTTTGTCCAAGACTTTCACACTGGAAGAATCCGGACAGGCTGCTTACGAAGTGCATCACAACTTGCACCAAGGCAAGGTTGCCGTTTTGGCCCTAGCTGAAGCGCCAGGACTTGGTGTTACTAACCCAGAACTTCGCGCCAAGCACATCGATGCGATCAATCGGTTCCGCCAGGATTAGTCATGACGGATCAGCAAAAGAAAGATAAGCCATGGGTGATGCGCACCTATGCGGGACATTCATCCCCGAAGGAATCAAACGCGCTTTACAAAAAGAACTTAACTAAAGGCCAAACCGGTTTATCGATTGCTTTTGATCTGCCAACTCAAACGGGTTATGACCCAGATGCTGTATTAGCGCGTGGGGAAGTTGGCCGCGTTGGTGTGCCAATTGCGCACTTAGGTGACATGCGTACTTTGCTAGATGGCATTCCGCTGACTCAAATGAATACTTCAATGACAATTAATGCTCCAGCGATGTGGTTGCTTGCACTTTACGCAATTGCTGCCGAAGAGCAAGGCGTAGACCAAAAGCTTCTGGCTGGCACCACGCAAAACGACATCATCAAGGAATACCTGTCGCGCGGAACATACATCTTCCCGCCGGCTGAATCTATGCGCTTGATCTCGGACATGATTTCTTGGAGCGTTGCTAACGCGCCAAAGTGGAACCCAATCAACATTTGTTCGTACCACTTGCAAGAAGCCGGCGCGACTCCGGTTCAAGAACTTTCCTTCGCGCTTTCAACTGCGATTTCGGTTTTGGATGCCGTGCGCGATTCTGGCCAAGTTAAGCCAGAGGATTTTCCAGACGTTGTTGCTCGAATGTCATTCTTTGTCAACGCTGGCATGCGCTTTGTCGAAGAGCTTTGCAAGATGCGGGCTTTCACTCAGCTGTGGGATGAGATCACTTTAAATAGATATGGTGTTACGGATGAAAAGAAGCGCCGCTTCCGTTACGGCGTGCAAGTTAACTCTCTTGGCCTAACCGAGAGCCAACCGGAAAATAACGTGCAGCGCATGATGATCGAAATGCTGGGCGTTACGTTATCCAAGTCAGCCCGTGCTCGCGCAGTTCAATTGCCGGCGTGGAATGAAGCACTTGGTTTGCCACGTCCATGGGATCAGCAATGGTCACTTCGTATGCAGCAAGTTTTGGCATTCGAAACTGACTTGCTCGAGTACGAAGACATCTTTGATGGCTCAGCCGTAATTGAAGCCAAGGTGCAAGAACTTATGGCTGCCGCTCGCACCGAGATTGCTCGCATTGATGACATGGGTGGGGTAGTGGCCGCAATTGATGCCGGCTACCTAAAGAGCCAGCTAGTTGCCTCGCACGCAAATCATCGCCGCAACATTGAATCAGGTGCGCGAACCGTCGTTGGTGTTAATGCATTCACTGAAACTGAAGTTAGCCCGCTAACTGCCAGCATCACCGATGCAATCATTACCGTTGATCCAGCTGTTGAACAAGAAGCGATAACAAGTCTTACTTCTTGGCGCGCAGCTCGCGATGAGGCTAAAGCAAGTGCTGCAACGGCTGCTTTGATTGCTGCTGCCAAAACAAATGCAAACTTAATGATTCCAACTTTGGAATGTGCTCGAGCTGGTGTGACAACGGGTGAATGGGCTGACGCTCTTCGCAGTGTCTTTGGACAATTCCGCGCTCCAACCGGACTTGCAAATGTTCCCGTCGGTGGCGGCACCGGCGCACTAGGCGCAGTTCGTGACTGCGTAAAGATCACCGAACAAGAATTAGGACAGCGTCTGCGCCTATTGATAGGTAAGCCAGGTCTAGATGGTCACTCAAACGGCGCTGAACAAATTGCAATCGCTGCCCGAGATGCCGGTTTTGAAGTGATTTACCAAGGCATTCGCCTGACGCCTGATGAGATCGTGGCAGCTGCAGCCCAAGAAGATGTGGACTGCATTGGCTTATCGATTCTTTCGGGCGCGCATGTGGACCTAGTACCGCAGGTGCTTGATGGGTTAAAGGCTAATAACATTTCAAACATCCCAGTAATTTTGGGAGGCATCATTCCAGCTGCTGATGAAGTCAAACTTATTGGCGCTGGCGTGGCCGCAGTCTTTACGCCTAAGGATTTTGATATTCCACAGATCATTCTGGGAATACTCAATGTAATTCGAAGTAATCACGATCTAGCACCACTAACTGCAAAACCTGTCGCAAAAGAACACACCATTGGAGTAATAAGTGAGTAACAAAGTTCTTCGTCCCCGTCGTTCATCCCTTGCCGTACCGGGCAGCAGTGTCAAGATGCTGGATAAGGCTCGTGGTCTTAAGTCCGATCAGCTGTTCATGGACTTGGAAGATGCCGTAGCACCACTTGCTAAGGCTGATGCTCGCAAGAACATTGTGCAGGCACTTAACGAAGGTGGTTACGAAGACAAGATTCGCGCGGTTCGAGTGAATGACTGGACAACGCAGTGGACTTACACCGACGTAATCGAGATCGTGGAAGGCGCTGGTGCCAACCTAGACTGCATCATGTTGCCTAAGGTGCAAACTGCCGATCAGATCGTCGCACTTGATTTACTTCTTACTCAACTAGAACGCACTAACGGCCTTGAAGTTGGTCGCCTTGGTATTGAAGCTCAGATCGAAAACGCAATGGGCCTAATCAACATCAATGCAATTGCGGCTGCTAGCCCACGTATTGAATCAATCATCTTTGGCCCAGCAGACTTCATGGCCAGCATCAACATGAAGTCCCTAGTTGTTGGCGAACAGCCACCGGGCTATGACACAGGAGACGCGTACCACCACATCTTGATGAGCATCTTGATGGCAGCTCGCGCGTACAACAAGCAAGCCATTGATGGCCCATACCTTGGCATCAAGGACCTAGAAGGCTTCCGTCGTGTGGCTGGACGTTCTGCAGCACTTGGCTTTGATGGCAAGTGGGCATTGCACCCAGACCAGATCGAATTGGCCAACGAAGTGTTCTCGCCAAAGCAGGAAGATTACGATCACGCCGAAATGATCTTGGATGCTTACGATTGGGCAACCAGCTCAGCCGGCGGCGCAAAAGGTGCGGTAATGCTCGGAGATGAAATGATTGACGAAGCATCTCGCAAGATGGCATTGGTTGTTTCAGCCAAGGGCCGGGCAGCGGGCATGAAGCGCACCCAGACTTTCACCCCGCCGGAGGCATAAAACACATGGCACGCTTAGCTCAAACTGAAGGCTTAACGGATGTTCAAGAAGCGATTTTGGATGCCGTGCATTCATTCGTGGAAAACGAAATCATCCCAGTTGCCAATGAATTAGAACATGCTGATGAATACCCACAGGCAATCGTTGATGGCCTAAAGGAACTTGGCGTATTCGGCTTGATGATTCCAGAAGAGTACGGCGGCCTTGGTGAATCGCTATTGACTTATGCGCTAGTAGTTGAAGAGATTGCTCGTGGCTGGATGCCAGTAAGCGGCGTTATTAACACTCACTTCATCGTTTCTTACATGCTCGTTCAGCACGGCACTCAGGAACAAAAAGAGAAGTACTTGCCACGTATGGCAACTGGCGAAGTTCGCGGCGCATTCAGCATGAGCGAACCAGGCGTTGGCTCAGACGTTTCTGCAATTACTTCCAAGGCAGTTCGCGATGGCGACGGTTGGAGCCTGACTGGACAAAAGATGTGGTTAACCAATGGTGGATCCTCAACACTTGTTGCAGTTCTAGTTCGCGCTGATGAAGATGCGCCAGCTGATGCCAGCGTTTACAAGAAGATGTCTACCTTCCTAATAGAAAAAGAATCCGGATTCGGCGAAGTTCGTCCAGGTCTTACCATCCCAGGCAAGATCGAAAAGATGGGTTACAAGGGCGTTGACACCACCGAATTGATTATGGATGGCCTAAAGCTTTCTAATGATGATTTGCTAGGCGGGGAAACCGGCAAGGGCTTCTATCAAATGATGGATGGCGTTGAAGTTGGTCGCGTTAACGTGGCAGCTCGCGCAGCAGGTCTTGGTCTACGCGCCTTCGAACTTGCCATTGATTACGCGCAACAACGTCACGCATTCGGAAAGGCAATTTCTGAGCACCAAGCAGTTGCCTTCCGCCTTGCTGACATGGCAACCAAGGTTGAAGTTGCGCACACCATGATGGTTAATGCAGCTCGCAAAAAGGATTCTGGCGAACGTAACGATATGGAATCTGGCATGGCTAAGTACATCGCTAGCGAATTCTGCAAGGAGATCGTCGAGGATTCATTCCGGATTCACGGTG
>JBEION010000047.1:0-6336 GCA_040377565.1 Candidatus Nanopelagicales bacterium
AGATTTCGCTGGGTCTTTCATAACTGCTTCGGAATCATTAATTCCAAAATCCATAATCAGACCTTGAGCTGGCGCTACTTCCCCAGTTCGAAGATATTGATCTGGCCAAGTGAAATGCGCTTTCGGCGATTCAAAAAGCGAATCATCAAAATTTACAACGAACGCTTCAGTTGTCGGACCAATTGCAACAACTGCTAGGTCTGCAAGTTGATCAAGCGATGGCGGTTGTTCGGAACCGGGTGGTTTGCCTCGCCAATTCTCTGGAGTTTGCGAAACTAAAGTTGGATCGCCGCCGCCAATAATTGTCAGCTGATTACCTTCGCGCTTAACAATCGTTTCGAATCTAGTTTGCGCGCCCAACACATTCATTGCGGCGATACCAGTAAAGATCTTTAAGGTCGAAGCTGGAATCATCGCTTGCTGACCGTTGATGTCAACCAATACTTTTCCTGAGTTGGCATCGATTACAAACGCAGTAACTCCGCCGCCGAGGCGAGGGTCAACAAGTTCTTCTTGAACCAAATTTGTGACTATTGCTGAATCAATTTCAGCTGCAACTGTTGCAGGTTGCAGGATTCCGATTTGTGCTGGAGCCGGCGGAACAATGTCAATAGTCTCCGCAGTGGAGACCGATGAAATACCAATGCCACCAATGAGCAACACAAGTGCAAGCAGGCTTCGGCGAATAATGAAGAGCCTCCTTGAATAGGGGTATTTATCGTTTACATCTAAGATTGAGTAATCACTAACAAGAGTAAGTGGAAATACAGAAATGGCGGGTCATCATGGCACTTGAGTTTGACGTATTAGTAGAGATTCCTGGTGGCAGCCGCAACAAATATGAAGTTGACCACGAAACTGGTCGTCTGCGCCTAGACCGAATGCTTTTCACCGCAACTCGTTACCCACGCGATTATGGATACATCGAAGGCACGCTTGGCCAAGATGGCGATCCATTAGACGCTTTAGTGCTTATTGAAGAACCAACTTTTCCAGGCGTATTGATTCGCTGTCGCGCTATCGCCATGTTCCGCATGAGTGATGAAGCTGGCGAAGACGACAAGATTATGTGTGTTCCGGCCCATGATCCACGCAAATTTAACTTGCAAGACATTGGTGACATGCCGGAATTCGAGCGTCTTGAAATTCAGCACTTCTTTGAAACTTACAAAGACCTTGAACCAGGCAAGTCTGTTGAAGGCGCCACTTGGGGAAACTGTGCCGAGGCTGAAGCTGAAGTATTAGCTTCAATTGCTCGCGCGAAAAACGCTCACTAAAACTAAGCGTTTGCTCCGACTGGAAGACCTGACTTAAGTCGGTTAACCACGTCCACTGCGCTCCAACCCGTTGGGAAGTCTTTCAACATTCCTTCAACGTCACTTGTGGTCGCACCCAAAGTTAATAGTGGAGCTTCCTTGTAACCATCTGGTCGCTCTTGGCCAAGACCTACTGCTGCTACCAGTCCGTTACACAAACAAATGCGTGCGGCTAGATCTTCTTCTTCGCCACCCTTTTTTAGGTAAGGACTATCTGGCTCTGCCGCACATCGGTAACTGACCTTGCCAGCTTCATCAATGTGACTCGAGCGCAAGTAGCCAAGATCGCACAGACGTGGACGGGCTTTATAAACCTCAGCGTCACCAATCGTTCCTGGCAGATCAACGACCTTGAATGGGAATCCAGTCGGTGATGCCCGGTGATCGGTACGAACTCGCAAATTCCCTTCGCGGGCAGCCTGCAACATTTGTTCGCGATACTCCGGAAGCAAACCTGATTCATTACTTAATGCAAATAGTGAACCAACCTGAACGCCTTCTGCCCCAAGGGCAACTGCGTCAGCAACTGATTCAGGAGTTGCGCGTCCACCAGCAAGCCAGAATGGCAAACCAACATCAGCGACCTTTGGAATGTTTGCTTCATCCTTAGGACCGTAACCAGTTTCAGTGTCTTGAAGTTTGCGAGGAGGCGCGTTGTGTCCGCCGGCCATGAAGTGCTCAACAACGAAACCGTCTGGTCGAGTTATTTCATCACGAGCTAGATAAGAAGCAAGAACTTCCGCAGTCACAATTGCTAAGAAAGCTGGGCGAGGTAATTCAGGTGCTTTACCAAATGATTCAAGTGGATTGAATTCCAAAATTGGAGCAGCCATTCCAGCCGGGCGATCCGAATCAATACTTAATTGTCCTGGCTTTCCTTGCGAGAAGTCAGTCATAAGTTTTGGGATCTCGCGCGGAATTCCAGCGCCCATCAAAATTGCGTCAACGCCGGCAAGCATCGCGCCGTAAAGCGCAGCTGGAGTTGCGGTCTGAAGTTTTTCTAAAAAGTTGATTCCGACTTTGCCGTTGCCAGATTGCTTAGCAAGCCAAACTTCTACGAAGTTTGATGCCACAGCAAGTTGATCGTGTTCTTTGTGAGCTTCAAGACTCAAGCGACGCATTGGACGAAATGGTTTTCCCTGTCGACCTTCTGGCTTGTAAAACTTTGCGAGAATTTCTTCGGCAACTTCTGGATACGGGAAGTGAGCTAGGGCTTCTTGCATGTGACCGCCTTCGTCACCATTTTGCAAGCGACGTGTTACGACAGTTTCTAACGCAGTACCTGAGACGACACCGAGTTGTCCCTCATTTGCCACAGTGCGAGCTAAGTACCAAGAAGATACTGCTGCACCCATGCCACCTTGAATAATTGGTGGCAAGCCCAGGTTGTTCATGAAGTCTCCAAAACCTCTCGTTGGCTACGGTAACGTAACCTACGCTAGCGTAACCTACGCAACCGTAGGTTGGGGCTTAAACCACCAGATAGTGGGTTTTTTGAGCCAAATGTCTAGGAATTTAGGGTTTCTGGGAGGTTTTCTGTCGATTCAGCTGTCTTTCCCTCAAGCTGGCGAACCGCTGGGACAGCCAACATTGCTGCCAGTACTGCTACAAAAATGACTCCCATGGCAATCAGCGTTGTCGAAGATCCAAACTTTTCTGTCAGCGGTCCGGCCACAATTAAACCGATAGGTGCTAAAGCCAGCGATCCAAATGCATCGTAAGAAGAAACTCGAGAAAGCGACTCTCGTGGAATGTTGCTTTGCATTGCGGTCTGCCAAAGCACCATGAAGAAATCCAAGGCGATTCCGGCGAAGAATGCGCTGATCATAATTAGCGGAATCCAATTGGTCACGCCCATTGTCACGATCCAAGCAACAACTCCAAGTTGTGCTGTAAGACCAATCAGCAGTGGGTGCTTAGGTCGCACTTTTAGTGAAACTAAAACTCCGGCAATCATGCCGGCAGACAGTGCTGCCAAAATCCAGGACCAAGGTTTTGGTCCACCAAGTTCTTGCTCTGCGTGAACTGGACCAACTACTGCAAATACGCTTTCGAAAATCATGGCAATTATTGAATAGCCCGCAACAACTGCGACAACCCAACTTCTACTTGAGAATTCTTTCCAGCCATGCGCCAAGTCATCGTAGACAGATGGTGAGTGCTCGGTTTGAACTCGAGTCTTTCCATATTTACGCAGCGTGAAAACCAACAAGCCAGCAATCAAGAAACTAATTCCATCGGCAACCATTGCCCAGCCGGCACCAATTCCAGCCACGATGATTCCACCAGCGACGGTTCCCGTTATGTTTGCACCATTGGCACCTAAGGCAACAACGGAGTTTGCAGACTGTAAATCGTCTTCGTCAACAATCTCTGGAATCAAACCAGCAAAAGCTGGCCACCACAATGCATTTAGCGAACCGCTAATGAAAGCGATGATTGCCAAACTCAAAACTGTTGCCGTGCCATTTATCAGCATCACTCCATTTGCAATCACAAATGCGCTGAGTAATACATCAGATACGCCAACCACCATTGCGCGGGGGAATCTATCTGCAATTACGCCACCAAAAAGCATGAATAAAACCATGGGTCCCATTTGTGCAGCCATGACAATACTTAATGAAGAAGCGGTAGCCTCTTCCAGGCTCAACACACCAAATGCCAATGCGATCGGACCTAAACCATTTCCAAGATTTGAAATGATTCGAGCGATCAACAAAGTCTTAAAGGCAGGCACAAGCCAGAGGCGCTTTAAATCAGCAAGCACTGTTATCGCACCGATAAATCAGTTTTGGGATCGTTAACCCAATTAATAACACCTTGCCAAGGAGTCCAACCCTCTTCGACTGCAAAGTGTCCGGCGCCTTGAACTAAAGCGAATGGCAGATCTAACGGCGTGGCATAAGTAGCTTCGATTCCCTTTGGTAACCAGGGGTCTGCATCGCTACCAACTAACAGGGTCGACTGGGCTGCCTTATGTGCAGCAGCCTTTACTCCAGGCGAGGAGAGGTTCATTTGAAAATCTGGAACTTCGCCGCATAAGTCTGGATCTGCTGGCGCAACCAACATAACTCGCGATGCTTGTTCCTTAAGAATGTTGCTTTGTGAAATGTGAAGCCAAGTTAGACAACCCAGCGAGTGACCAAAAACAATTAGTTCGCCATCGCCTGCTTCATTAAGCAGGTCGAGTTCGACTTTCAAGACCGCAAGCCACTTAGCCAAGCTCGGCAATTCGGTATCTGGCAACTGCGGATAGGCAACTATGTGACCTTCTTTACGCAGGGCTGTGGCTAACAGCCGATGCCAGTGGCCATCGGGGCGTTCGTTACCCCAGCCATGAATGATCAATACCCGCTTCATGTATGCAACATTAGCGGTCGCTGCATAAGGTCTTCGCCGTAGAATAAAGAAATGGCTGAGTATCAAATTACCTATTGGCGTGACTTTCCTTCGATGGTTGTTGCTAGAAGTGGCGACGAAACTGTGAAAGTCTCGCTGGCAAGCCGATTTCAAGAAGCAATTGATGAAGCAGCAATGAGATTAGATGCTGCTGATGCAGATGCATATCTTGATGGTTGGATTCGAAGTGATTGGACTTCAGTTGATGGCGAGCCCGCCGAAGTAGCTGAACGTATCAGCGCCGAACTTGAAAATAGTCTTGACGAAACAGCACTACAAGCAATGCTCGACAAACTTTCCTAATAAAGGGGTAGACATGGCAAACGTATATGAATGGCTAGATGCCGGTAACACACTTGTTGGTGATGGTGCCATGGGCACTGCGCTTCAGGATCTTGGCTTAACTGACGGTGGTGCTCCTGAGTTATGGAACGTTGACCAACCTGCAAAAGTTGCATCCGTTCTAGACGGCTACGCAGCGGCTGGTGCCAACGTGGTAACCACAAATACTTTTGGTGGAACAAAGGGTCGTCTAGAAATGCATGACCTTGGTGACCGAGTTTTTGAATTGAACAAAGCAGGATCTGAAGTTGCCCGATCCGTAGCTGACAAATATGAAAATGTTTTTGTATTTGGAGACGTCGGTCCATCTGGTGAATTGATGGATCCAATGGGAACGCTTACTCCAGAATCTGGTCAAGCACTTTTCGCAGATCAAATTAAGGGTCTCGTTGCTGGTGGCTGCGATGCAATCCTGATTGAAACCATGAGCGATCTTGGCGAAGTTGCTGCTGCTGTTGCTGCTGCAAAAGAAGTTGCGCCAGGAATGCCAATTGTGGCGACACTAAGTTTCGATACAAATCTTCGCACCATGATGGGCGTTAAGCCGGCTCAGGCAATCACAGAAATCGCTGCGATGGGCGTTCGCTTAATTGGAGCTAACTGTGGCCGTGGTACTGACGAGATGCGCATTATTGCCAGCGAACTTGCAGATGCCAAACCAGCTGATGTACACGTATTCATTCAGTCCAATGCTGGGTTACCTCAGTTGGTTGGTGCGGACTTTGTTTACACCGGAACCCCAGCTGAAATGGGCGAGTTCGCATTAGAGATGAAGGCACTTGGAATCAATGCGATTGGTTCCTGCTGCGGTTCAACTCATGAGCACACCGCAGCAATTGCTGGAGCTCTCAAGTCCTAAATGACTGAAGCACCTGATCGTGGCGAGTTAGGCCCCGGAGAGTTTTATCCGGTTGTCGGTGTTGGACCACATCCATTACCTTGGCCAACTGATGCGCATTTTGATCCTGAGCATCTAGAACTTGGTGATCGCCGAAACGTTGTCGATAAATATCGCTATTGGTCAGTAGAAGCAATCGTTGCTGATCTTGATAAGTCGCGCGCGAAACTGCACATTGCAATTGAAAACTGGCAGCATGACTTAAACATTGGTTCGGTTGTGCGAACTGCGAATGCTTTTAATGTTTCGGCCGTTCACATCGTTGGCAAAAAGGGCTGGAATCGACGCGGCGCAATGGGTACCGATCGATACCTACATCTGATGCATCATCCAACTGTTGCCGAATTCGTGGAGTGGTCACAAGAAAACCAAGTTCCA
>JBEION010000074.1:0-4880 GCA_040377565.1 Candidatus Nanopelagicales bacterium
CCAGGATCAAGCTTGGGTTCCAACGGAACCAGATCAGTCCTTGTACTTACGCCCACTTGAATTTGGCTCGGAAGACGCTTTAGGTGTTCGCCCGTCAACGCACGTTACATATGTATTGATGGCCTCACCGGTTGGTGCTTACGTCCCGCAAGGCGTTAAGCCAGTATCAGTTTGGTTAAGCGACGAGTATGTTCGCGCTGCCCCTGGTGGCACTGGTGAAGCTAAGTGCGCAGGAAACTACGCATCAAGTTTGATTGCCCAGGCTGAAGCTTCAGACAATGGTTGCGATCAAGTTGTTTGGATAGACGCCATCGAGCGCAAATACATTGAAGAAATGGGCGGCATGAACATGTTCTTCGTTTATGGCTCCGGTTCAAGCGCTCGTTTGCTAACGCCACGACTAACTGGAACTTTATTGCCAGGTGTAACTCGCGATTCAATTCTTACTTTGGCGCGTGACCTTGGTTACCAAGCCGAAGAAGGAACAATCACTGTCGAGCAATGGCGCGAAGGCTGCGCAAGTGGTGAGATCACGGAAACATTTGCTTGCGGAACTGCAGCTGTTATCACTCCGGTTGGCCGCGTTGATAGCAAGAACAGCGGTGCTTGGAATATTGCTGATGGTGGCTCAGGTGACATCACAATGAAACTGCGCGCAGCACTTGTTGATCTACAAACCGGTAAGGCACCGGATAACCATAACTGGATGCATCGGATCGTCTAATGTCTAAAACTTCCCCTGTTACTGACGCATTTCATCTTTACGACACAACACTTCGCGATGGCGCCCAACGTGAAGGCATTAGCTACTCAGTCGAAGACAAGTTAACTATTGCAAAACTGCTTGATGGCTATGGTGTTGGTTTCATCGAAGGTGGCTGGCCTGGTGCGCTGCCAAAAGATACTGAATTCTTTGCGCGTATCGCTGCTGGTGAATTAGTTCTAAAGAACGCAAAGCTTGTCGCTTTTGGCGCAACTCGCAAAGCTGGAGTTAAAGCCGAAGAAGATGCGCAAGTTAAGGCACTACTTGATTCACAGGCTCCAGTGATCACCTTGGTTGCAAAGAGCGATGTTTGGCACGTAGAACAAGCGCTTAAAACAACCAATGAAGAAAACTTGGCAATGATCGCCGACACTGTTGAATACTTGGTGTCACAAGGTCGCAGAGTATTCGTGGACTTCGAACACTTCTTTGATGGTTACAAACATGATTCTGATTACGGCTTAGAAGCAATCAAGGTTGCCATGAAAGCTGGCGCGGATGTTGCAGTGCTTTGCGACACCAACGGCGGAATGCTGCCATCTGGAATTGCCACGATCGTTACTGACGTAATGAATAGAACTCAGGCTCGACTTGGAATTCATTGCCAAGATGACACAGGCTGTGCGATTGCAAACAGCGTTGCGGCAGTTGAAGCAGGTGCAACGCATGTGCAGTGCACTGCAAATGGTTACGGTGAACGCACTGGTAACGCTGACCTATTTGTGGTCGCTGCGAATTTGCAGTTAAAGCTTGGCATCAACTGTCTGCCTGAAGAATCTCTAAAGGATTCGATGCGGATTTCACACGCCTTGGCAGAAATTGCCAACCTGCCACCTGATACGCATCAGCCTTACGTTGGTGTTTCATCTTTTGCGCACAAAGCTGGATTGCACGCAAGTGCACTTAAGGTTAATCACGAGCTTTATAACCACATTGACGCTTCGGTTGTTGGAAACGATATGCGCGTTCTTGTTACCGAGATGGCCGGCCGCGCTTCTATTGAGATGAAGGGTACCGAACTTGGTTATGACCTTTCCAAAGAA
Source organism: Candidatus Nanopelagicales bacterium (assembly GCA_040377565.1). Classification (GTDB taxonomy): domain Bacteria; phylum Actinomycetota; class Actinomycetes; order S36-B12; family UBA5976; genus UBA5976. Next base: position 1,807 of record JBEION010000074.1, read on the forward strand.
CCGGAAGCGATTACTCGCGTAGTTGAACAAGTTAAAGATCTAGAAGCACATGGCTGGTCCTTTGAAGCAGCGGATGCATCATTTGAATTACTTTTGCAAGATGCGTTAGCGGGCAAGTCCACAAAGAAGTTCACCGTTGAATCTTGGCGAACCATTGTGGAGCAACGTGAAGACGGCCAAATTGTTAGTGAAGCAACCGTCAAGGTTCATGCTGATGGCCAACGCATAGTTGCAACTGGCGAAGGTAATGGTCCGGTTAACGCGTTGGACAACGCTTTGCGCTCTGCTCTAGTACAGCACTTCCCACAAATCGCAGAACTCGATCTTGTGGACTACAAGGTTCGCATTCTTGATGGCGGCCTAGGTACTGGCGCGGTAACCCGAGTGCTAATTGAAACTGCCGAAAAGGGACGACGTTGGACCACGGTCGGCGTAAGCGAAAACGTTATTGCAGCTTCTTGGCTTGCTCTTGAAGATGCGATCTCGTACGGCTTACTTGGCAAAACCAGTTAACTGAACTTTTTTGCATAACCAGTAGTCTTAGAAAATGCGAATTGCTCGAGTTTCAGTCCCTGGCGTTGAATTTCCGGTTTACGGAGTTATCACGGGCGACAAAATTGAATTGATCACTGGATTACCTTGGCCAGATATCAGTGATCCAGTTGCTGCCCTAAACCTTGCAGACGTAAAGATTCTTGCTCCAGTGATTCCAAGCAAAGTTGTATGCGTTGGCAAAAACTATGCAGATCACGCTAAGGAAATGGGTGGCGACGTTCCGACAGAACCAGTTATCTTCCTGAAGCCAAACACCACGGTGATTGGCGATGGTGACTTTATTGTTTTGCCACCTCAGTCAACTAACGTGCATCACGAGGCGGAACTAGCAATTGTGATTGGCGCATTAGCCAAGAATGTTGAAATTGATCGCGCGGATGAAGTCATTTTTGGTTACACCTGCGCAAACGATGTCACCGCCCGAGATCTGCAGAATAGCGATCAGCAGTGGACGCGCTCCAAGAGCTTTGACACTTTCTGCCCACTTGGTCCGTGGATTGAAACAGAATTAGATCCAGAGAACTTAGGCATCTCATGCCAAGTGAACGGCGTGACAAAGCAAGATGGAAACACTAATGATTTAGTGCGTAGCGCTCGTGAAATGGTGTCTTGGATTTCTCACATGATGACTTTGCTGCCAGGAGATGTGATCTTGACTGGCACACCTGCTGGCGTCAGTCCAATCGTGTCTGGCGACTCGGTATCAGTAACTATTGACGATATTGGTACTCTTACTAATTCAGTCACTGTTCGTTAAAGAACTATTCAGGAGAATCTGTGTCAAACGTTCGAGTTCGGTTCTGTCCTTCGCCGACAGGAAACCCGCACGTAGGCATGATCCGCACTGCCTTATTTAACTGGGCTTATGCCCGTCACACCGGCGGAACTTTTGTTTTTCGAATTGAAGACACCGATACCTCACGAGATTCGGAACAGTCCTACACCGACCTTCTAGATTCATTGCGTTGGCTTGGCATGGATTGGGATGAAGGTCCAGAAGTTGGCGGCCCGCATGCGCCGTATCGACAATCCCAGCGCATGGATATCTATGCCGACATTGCTGGCAAGTTACTAGATTCTGGAAACGCTTATCACTGCTACTGCTCTCAAGAAGAACTTGAAGAACGTCGGGAAGCTGCGCGCGAAGCAGGTAAGACTCCAGGTTATGACGGCGCTTGTCGCACATTAACTGCAGAACAGAAATCTGATTACGAAACACAAGGGCGATCACCGGTTGTTCGATTCCGAATGCCAGATACTGACTTCACTTGGACCGATTTAGTTCGTGGCGATGTAACTTTCGCAGCAGAGCATGTTCCGGACTATGTAATTGTCCGTGCAACAGGGGAGCCGCTTTATACCTTGGTAAATCCAGTTGATGACGTACTGATGGAAATCACTCACGTGCTTCGTGGTGAAGACTTATTAAGCAGTACTCCACGTCAGCTTGCTCTTTACGATGCATTAAAAGCAATTGGTGTCGCAAAAGGTGAACGTCCCCTTTATGGTCACTTGCCGTATGTAATGGGCGAAGGAAATAAGAAGCTTTCTAAGCGCGATCCAGAATCAAGTCTGTTGATGTATCGCGAAGAAGGTTACTTGCCAGAAGGCCTACTTAACTACCTTGCACTTTTAGGTTGGGCATTTGGCGAAGACCGTGAATTCTTCTCAAAGGAAGAAATGGCAACAGTCTTTGATGTTGCTCGCGTTAACGCAAACCCAGCACGTTTTGATTTAAAGAAGTGCACTTCGATTAACGGGGACTGGATTCGAACTTTGGCGCCAGAGGAATTAGCCACACGAATCACTCCGTTCTTGATCAAGGATGGAATTCTGTCCGCAGAGCCAACTGCAGAGCAGATGGAAGTCTTAAAGAATGCGATTCCGCTAGTGCAAGAACGAATGGAAACTTTGCGCCAGGGAATTGGAATGTTGGGCTTCCTTTTTGCCGATCAATCGGGCAGTCCAGCGTTTGCAGTTGATCCAGTTGAAGCCGAAAAGGTTTTGACTCCAGAAGCACAGCCGGTATTGGTTGCTGCATTAGCTGCACTTACTGGTGTGGCTGATTGGACGACGTTAGCAATTGAAGAAGCACTGCGCACTGCTTTGATTGAAGGCCTGGAGCTAAAACCTAAGGTAGCTTTTGGTCCAGTTCGAGTTGCTGTGACGGGACGTCGAGTTTCACCACCACTTTTTGAGTCCCTTGAAATTCTTGGTAGAGAACGATCCCTAGCCCGAATTACTGCCTCAATAAAATAGGCGTCTGAGATTACGCATTTCGCTCAATCACGTGGCCTGAGATAGAATTTCGACTCGTAATGCCATTTGGGATATGGGGTAATTGGCAGCCCAACTGATTCTGGTTCAGTTAGTCTAGGTTCGAGTCCTGGTACCCCAGCTGTGTACCGAATGTGCGGGCCTAAGTCCTGAAGTGACTTCCGGGGTCCTGCAGTTTTTGCCGTTCAACTTCTCATCGTCAGTCAATATTTGGTGTGCTTCTGTTTCGGCCTTCAAGCCGG
>JBEION010000077.1:0-4823 GCA_040377565.1 Candidatus Nanopelagicales bacterium
GCAATATTCTTGTTGCTTAACGGCCTGAGGCTGCGGCTAAGGCAATCAGGGTGCTGGTGAAATCCAATGGCTTAACTACGCCTTCCGGCAAATCTGGTTGCCAGCCCGGGCCTACAGACATCAGTAGTGGCGCTGGGCGCATTGGCTCTACCGAATCCCAAATGGTGATGTCAGCAGTTCCTTGAGTTTGTGACCAAACCACGATTGCACTTGGACCAATTTTCTTGACTGCAGTAGCAAGGGCGTCAGCTGGCATGCGAGCACCAAGAACTCTGCTTGCAATGTTTTGCTCAGCTAGTCCAGCCGCTATTGCGTACATCGGAATCGTATGAAGTTCATGTGGAGCACAAGCTAATAAGACTGGGCGAGCATTTTCTGGTTCAGTTACTGAATTGGCAAGATTCCGGAAAAGCCCTGTTACTGATTCCGCAATCAGATGTTCCTGTTCAACACCTTCGCCAGTTTGTTCCCACTTTTCACCAAGAGCTACAAGCACAGGAATCAACACATTTTCCCAAGTCCAGACCACGCCATGGCTTTCTAAAGAATTAGAAATGATCTGGTCACAACCGCTGGCATCTAAAGTTGCGGCCGCACGATTTAGAGAGCGGATGATCGCCTTGGGACTATCTAATGCAATGACATTGTCAGCTTGGGCTTCGGCTTCTGTCACTAAGTGCAACGACGGCGTCGAAGTAGTTTCGGCAGCCAGATTGGCTGGGATGACTTCTTGGACTAGAGCAGTCTTTGCGGCCTCGCTAGGGAGTACACCATTGAGCATTAGCTTGCGCATCAAATCGATCCGTGCCACATCGATAGCGGAGTAGCGGCGGTGCGAACCTGCTACGTGGACACTTGGTCCAAGGCCATATCGTCGGTCCCAGGTCCGCAAGGTTGCTGGCGCGATTCCAATCCGACGAGCCACTGCTGCAACGGTTAGGCCAATCTCGACCTGAGGTGCGCGCTGTGACATGTGACTCATTCTTTCGCCCATTTGGGCATTCTGCACCTTGAGGATCAAGGAGTTCCAATAAACAATGGGGATTTCAGGCAAAACTCCTAAAAACGCGCCAAAACTAATTCAGCAAAGTTGCTTGACCAACTTATGAAGCGGTTCTAGAGTGAGGGTACAAAGCAACAACCTATCGGGAGGAACCAAATGGCTGATCTATCTAGATTGCCTGGCCCAAATGCAGACTTCTGGGATTGGCAGCTGCACTCAGCTTGCCGTGGCTTAGATTCAGATATTTTCTACCATCCAGATGGCGAACGTGGATCTGCGCGGGAACGTCGGGTAGCGACTGCCAAAGCAATTTGTGCAGCTTGCCCAGTTCTAGCGCAGTGTCGTGAAATGGCTCTGAAGACCCGTGAACCTTACGGCGTCTGGGGCGGCATGAGCGAAGAAGATCGGGAAGCGCACTATGCACGTCAAGCTCGCGCAAACCGAATCACTTCTTAACAAAAGAATTAAAAACAAAACCCCCGGACAATGTCCGGGGGTTTTGTTTTGTTTCTAATTTTTAGTGAACGGCACGTTAATGTGTGTGTCCGGCGTGACCGTGGCCGTGGCCACCGCCATCTTCTGGAGCTTTTTCTTTCTTCTCAACAACAAGTGCCTCGGTTGTTAGCAACATGCCAGCAATGGAAGCTGCGTTCTCAAGTGCAGAACGAGTTACCTTCACTGGATCGATAACGCCCTGGGCAACAAGATCGCCATACTCACCGGTTGCAGCATTGATGCCTTGACCTTGACCAAGTTCGCGAACGCGATCAACAACTACGTAACCTTCAAGTCCGGCATTCTCAGCAATCCAACGAAGTGGTTCAACAACACCGCGACGAACAATCTGAACACCAATTGCTTGATCGCCAGTTAGTCCTAGGTCACCGTTAAGAACTGCAGAAGCGTGAATCAAAGCTGAGCCACCGCCAGAGACGATGCCTTCTTCGATTGCCGCACGAGTTGCAGATACTGCATCTTCAATGCGGTGCTTCTTTTCCTTAAGTTCAACTTCAGTGTGTGCGCCAACCTTGATTACGCAAACGCCACCGGAAAGCTTTGCCAAACGCTCAGAAAGCTTTTCCTTGTCCCAATCGGAATCAGAATTTTCAATCTCACGCTTGATCTGACCAACGCGATCGTTAACTGCAGAAGCTTCGCCGCCACCATCAACGATTGTGGTGTTGTCCTTAGTGGCAACTACGCGACGCGCAGTTCCCAAAACTTCTAGGCCAACCTGATCAATCTTTAGACCAATGTCAGCTGAAATAACTTGAGCGCCAGTAAGGATTGCAATGTCTTCCAAGATCGCCTTACGACGATCGCCAAAGGCTGGGGCTTTGATTGCCACGCTTGGGAAAGTTCCACGAATGCGGTTAACCACAAGAGTTGAAAGCGCTTCGCCATCAACGTCTTCAGCAATGATTACCAGTGGCTTGCTAGCGGCTGAAACCTTTTCCAAGATTGGAAGAAGTTCGGCAACGCTAGAAATCTTGCCCTGCACCAAAAGAATCGCTGGGTTTTCAATTACAGCTTCCATGCGATCAGCATCAGTTACGAAGTAAGGCGAAATGTAACCCTTGTCGAACTGCATACCTTCAGTGAATTCCAATTCCATTGCAGTGGTGCTGGATTCTTCAACTGAGATAACGCCATCTTTGCCAACCTTGTCGAAAGCTTCAGCGATCATGTCGCCAATTACCTTGTCGCGGGAGCTGATTGCGCCAACTTGTGAAATGCCTTCTTTGCCATCTACTGGACGAGCCTGCTTTAGAAGTTCTTCCTTCATGGCTGCAACGGCGGCTTCAATGCCACGCTTAAGTTCTACTGGTGCGCCACCTGCGGCAACAACCTTTAGGCCTTCACGTACGAATGCTTGTGCAAGAACAGTTGCTGTTGTAGTTCCGTCACCAGCAACATCGTTTGTCTTGGTAGCAACTTCCTTGGCAAGTTGCGCGCCAAGGTTTTCGTATGAGTCTTCAAGTTCAATTTCGCGGGCAATGGTTACGCCATCGTTAGTAATTGTTGGGGCGCCCCAAGCTTTGCTAATTACTACGTTGCGGCCCTTTGGTCCAAGGGTTACCTTCACTGCATCAGCAAGGGCATTAACGCCACGCTCTAATGCGCGACGAGCATCTTCGTCGAATTGGACGGTCTTTGCCATTTGTATTTCTCCAAAACTAATAGTTCATAAAGTTGCTAACGCCCCGATGTAAACGATCGGGGCGTTAGCTTGAGATTTTTATTTTTCGACGATTGCGAGAATGTCGCGAGCGCCAAGAAGAAGGTATTCAACACCGTTGTACTTAACTTCGGTGCCGCCGTACTTGGAGTAGATAACAACGTCGCCGACTTTAACGTCAAGCGGAATCCGCTTTTCGCCGTCTTCATCGAAACGACCTGGCCCTACTGCGACGACCTTGCCCTCTTGTGGCTTTTCCTTAGCGGTATCTGGGATTACCAAACCCGAAGCGGTGGTCTGCTCGGCTTCTAGTGACTGAACGAGGATGCGATCCTCAAGTGGCTTAATGTTGACCGACACGTCGTGTCTCCTGTTATTACTCGATTTGAATTAGCACCCGAGGCTTTAGAGTGCTAATCCAAATGTAAGCAGGTTTTGGCACTCGGTCAACTTGAGTGCCAGACCAGAGCCTCATCAGGTTCGGTAGGGCCAAACCATAGGAAATCCTCGGGTTCTGTGGCTTTGGCGGCGAAAATCGCCTGGATTTGGGCTTTTGCGATTGGGTTTGAGATCGCTATCTGGCCAGACTCGCTGTTTTGAACCTCAGCTAGGCATTCAGCAACGACCACCAAGCGACTTTCAGTTCCCGCGGCCTGCAAGATCTCGGCCTCTAAGACTTCCGGATCAGTTTCATCCCAAGACTGCGCCCAGTCTTCGGTGACTGCATAGCCACTGGTTGCGACCAAAACATTTGAAGCTTTGAATTCAGAGACTTGCTGGGTAGTAACCGGAATCCAAACGCGCATGGGTCCATTCTTGCCTATAGATAGGTAGGTGTCAGGATGTACCTATGGATGCAATCACAAATGTTCCCGCCCCTTACAACGAGCCAATTGGCACTTTTGCCCCAGGTACACCTGAGCGAGCTGGTCTGGAACAAGGTCTAAAGGATCTTGTTGCTACTACTCACGAATTAACAAACGTCATCGGTGGCAAGAAAGTTATGGCCTCAGGCGAAAAGATTGAGGTTCGCAGTCCTCATGAACACTCTCGCGTGCTTGGTGTAACTGCCAATTCAACTCAAGCCGATGCCACAAGTGCAATTGCCGCCGCTAAGGCTGCAGCTCCAATGTGGCGCGACCTTCCCTTTGATGAGCGTGCTGCTGTAATTTTGCGTGCTGCTGATTTACTGTCCGGTCCATGGCGTAACAAAGTTTTGGCTGCAACCGTTTGGGGTCAGTCCAAGACTGCATACCAAGCTGAGATTGATTCCACTTGTGAGTTGATTGACTTCTGGCGTTTCAACGTTCACTTCGCTCGCCAAATTTTGCAAGAACAGCCAGTGTCTTCTCCTGGCGTTTGGAACCGAACCGATCATCGCTCGCTTGAGGGTTTCGTGTACGCGATCACACCGTTTAACTTCACTGCGATTGCTGGCAACCTTCCAACTGCTCCCGCCTTGATGGGTAACACCGTTGTTTGGAAGCCATCCCCTACTCAGCAAGTCGCTGCATCGATCACAATGGATCTTTTGATGGCTGCTGGATTGCCACCAGGCGTTATCAATATGGTTACTGGCGATGGCATTGCAGTTTCAGATGTTGCGCTGGCTGATCCAGATCTAGCTGGCATTCACTTCAC
>JBEION010000195.1:0-2658 GCA_040377565.1 Candidatus Nanopelagicales bacterium
GCGCCAACATAACCAATAACACTGGCCGCAAGATTTCCGTTTGGATAAACCCGATTAGTTGTTGGCTCACTAAACACCCCAGGAATACCAAGTTCGGCAACTAACTTCCAAGTATCTGGTGTGATTCGCTTAGCAACGTACGAGAATCTTGAATCAACCGTTAGTGAAGCGACAATCGTCTCAACTGGAATTCCAAGGATTGGCGAAAGTGCTGCAGCAGTTCCAGCTGGATCAGTTATCAATTTTGGATCAACTGTTACGTTACGGGCCATAACCGTAGTCGCAATTGGAACTCCATCACTGTCGGTGAAGTTTCCGCGCAACGCAGGAAGAGTTAGTGTCTGCAATCTAGAGTTTTGAGCAGTTGCGGCAAGTTCTGGGCCACGAACAACTTGAAGTTCAACTAACCGAGCCATGTATAGCGACATGACAACTAGAAAAATGAAAGTTACAAAACGAATTCTCTTGCTAGGACTTTCAAGTGGAACCATAACTGGACCGGTTGGTTCATAACGTTGCTTAGAATTCTGCGGCCGTTGTGGTCCCTGCGGATTAGGACGCTGCTGTGAAGTTGGGGTGCTCATTGCGCCACCGGAACAACAGGGGCTGCAGGTGCAACTGGCGCCACCGGAACAGCGGGTGCTACTGCGACAACGGGCTTACCTAGAATTTCCCGATCTGAAAGGCGAAGGAAAACTGGAGTTTGGGCCGGAACCATTCCCATATTCTGCGCAGTAATAATCAAATTACCGGGAGACTCACCTTCGGCAACAGTGCTAGCAATTCGCTGCTCCTCGGCAGTCATCTGACTTAACTGAATCTGTAGCGCGTGCTTTTGAAATGAAGCTTGGGCGGCCAGAGTATTCACATACAAAAGTGTCATCATGCCGGAAATGATCATTCCAATAATCACGAATAGGAAAGTTCGGCTACTGGCGCGGCCTTGTGGCACACCTACTGGAATTGCTTGAGCAATTGGAGAAACGATTGGCTTCATCATCGGCTTAACTAATGAAAGCTTTCGCATGGTGCGAGATTTGCGAGCAATCGGAGCTAGGGCTGGAGTGCGAGCTGGTACTGCGCTCATGCGGCCACCCCAATTCTTTGGGCTGCGCGTAAGCGAACTGAAGTTGCGCGTGAATTCTCCGTGATCTCGTCATCACTTGCTGCTTCGGAGCCTCGAGTTAGCAGCTGAAGCCAAGGCTTATCTGACTCAGGAATAATCGGCATTTCAATTGGGGTCTTAGATTCAGTGCCAACGCGCAAAGCATTTTTCACAATACGATCTTCAAGTGAGTGATACGAAAGCACCACGATTCGGCCGTCAAGTGCCAAGCAATCAAGCGCAGCCGGGATAGCGCGCTCCAAAACTGCAAGTTCGTCATTAACTTCAATCCGCAGCGCCTGGAATGTGCGCTTAGCAGGATTGCCACCTGTGCGACGAGTTGCCGCTGGAATTGCGTCGCGAACCACAGTTACCAAATGATCACTGTTGGTAAATGGCTTTACTTCGCGCTCCCGAATGATTGCATTTGCAACCCGAGCCGCGAATCTTTCTTCGCCATATTCGCGAAGAATTCGAGCCAGGTTTGCAAAGTCGTAATTGTTAACGATGTCAGCTGCGGTTTGGCCAGTTGTGCCATCCATGCGCATGTCTAGTGGAGCATTACGTGAGTATGTGAATCCACGCTGATCTTTATCGAGTTGCATCGAGGAAACTCCAAGGTCAAACAAAATACCCTGAACATGTTCGATGTTTAAGTTTGCTAAGACTTCAGGAATCTCGTCATAAACTGCCAAAGCAAAATCAACTCGTGGTGCGAATCGCGCTAGTCGTTCTTGTGACATGGCAAGTGCTTCAGGATCGCGATCGATCCCGATGACTCGAAGGTTAGGAAATTCAGTTAAAGCTGACTCGGTATGTCCACCAAGACCAAGAGTGGCATCAACTAATACTGCGTTGTTTGCACTAATTGCCGGAGCGAGTAAATCTAAGCAACGCTGACGCAAAACTGGTTCGTGCGTAAATGTGGTCATTACGCCACATCAGATCTTGATGCTGCCTTTAGTCCCTGGCCGTTGGAGAGCCTGGCACCGGGGAAGGTGCGCCAGGATCGAGTCAACGGCCAGAGGCCAAAAGCAGCATCAATTGTTGTCACTGCTGACTTGGTTGAAATAGAACGATTTAAAGTCATGGCATTATGTCTTCATCAAGTGAGGCAAAACCTGGTTCTTGTTCTGCCAAGTACTGGTTCCAAGCAACAGTTGCCCAAACTTCAACACGGGTATCAGCGCCAACTACAACGAGTTCGCGATCAAGACCGGCCCACTCACGAAGTGGAGCTGGGATTGTGATGCGGCCTTGCTTGTCAGCTGAATCATCAAAAGCAGAAGAGAAGAAGACGCGGGTGTAGGCGCGAACCTTTTCGTTGTTCTGGGAGCGGGTACGCAAGCCTTCTGCGTAAACATCAAATTGCTCAGTTGGCCAGATAACGACACATCGCTCTTGACCTTTAGTCATAACAAGGCCATCAATTAGAGGTTCGCGGAATTTAGCCGGCAGGATCAGGCGGCCTTTTTCGTCCAGTTTCGGGGTGTGGGTACCTAAGAACACCTAAATCACCACCCAAACCAATGGCAACCCTTCCCCAGGTCACC
>JBEION010000189.1:0-2753 GCA_040377565.1 Candidatus Nanopelagicales bacterium
ATGTCTCAAAAATGATGTACGGAGATAAGGCACTCAGTATCGATTCAGCTATGGCTTCAACGGGTTGTGATGGTGGAATCGTCTCCACAACTGATGAGACTATGAAATTTCTGAAGGCTTACTACGACGGCAGTTTGTTTAATCCAGATTTTTCAGACCCATCTAAACAAAAGTGGCGAAGGATTTTTCCACCCCTTAAGTACGGTCTGGGTCAAATGAAATTGAGTCTGCCAAGTTTCATGACCGGATTCAGATCCGTTAATCCTCTTTATGGACACAGCGGCGCTAGCGGTCATGTGATGTTTTTTGATCCGATTTCAAATACGAGATATGTGGCAACCGTGAATCAGGTTAAGGATAAAAGTCTGGTGTTTAAGTTGCTGATTAATCTGCAAATTCGGCTTCGCGATAAATAGGTCGCTTCTAGTTTTTATAAGTAAGGCATGACGGCTGCGGCCATCACTGCAACAAAGAAGCTAACAAGTACAACGATTGTGACTAGGCGACGCGTGCGTGGATTCATGATTTAACAATAACTCATGAACTGAACAATTCGGACATCGCCTATTTCGAAAATGTCTAGACATAGCAATGGGGCGCACCGTTTTTCACAGTACGCCCCAAAGACTTTGTTTTTACAAGCCGAACAGTTCCTTTAATGGGTGAACTGCGAAGTAGATCATGAATGCTGCGGCGATAATCCACATCAGTCCTGAAACTTCCTTTGACTTGCGCTGTGCGATCTTGATAGCAACGAAGGTAACCATACCTGCGCCGATACCGTTTGTGATCGAGTAGGTGAATGGCATCAAGATGATTGTCAAGAACGAGGGAATCGCTATTGCATAATCGTCAAATGGAATGTGACGAATTTGAGTCATCATCAAGAAGCCCACGATAACCAAGGCTGGTGCAGCAGCTTCGTAAGGAACAATCTTTGTCAGCGGTGCAATGAACATCGCTAGCAAGAACAAAGTTCCGGTTACCAGGCTGGCAATACCAGTGCGAGCGCCATCGCTGATGCCCGATGCTGATTCGATGTAAGCGGTGTTGGATGAAGTTCCAGCCAAACCACCTGCGATTGCAGCAACAGAGTCAACAGCCAGGATTTCGCCAAGGTGTTCTACTTCGCCATCTTTAGACATCAAGTCGGCTTCATTAGCAAGACCTGTGACTGTTCCGATGGTGTCGAAGAAGTCGCTGAGCAATAGTGAGAACACTGCAAGACCGGCAGCTAGAACGCCGATTGCACTGAAGGCACCAAAGATGTCGAAGTCAAACAATGGAGTTGGATCGACGTAACCAATTAAGGTTTCTGGAATTGCCGGAACGTTTAGATTCCAACCAGTTGGGTTCTCTAGACCTGGAAGTGATGGATCTGTATTTGCTCCACCAATTTTTTGTGTTGTCTCAAGAATGACTGCTAGCACCGTGGTGGATAGCAAACCGATCAAGATGGCAGCACGCTTGCGCAGCGCAACCAAAATAACGGTGACCAACAGACCAAACACGAATGTGAAGATTGGCCATCCTGCAAGTTCACCAAACACTCCGAAGGTGATTAGTGGAACACCCGTGCGAGTAATTCCAGCATCAACCAAACCGATAAGTGCGATGAATAAACCAATGCCTGCGCCGATTGAATACTTCAGCGCATCTGGTACTGCATGGAATACCGCAGTGCGGAATCCGGTCAGAACCAATAGCAAAACGATTACGCCTTCGATTACAACAAGGCCAAATGCCTGCGGCCAAGTCATGAACGGAGCAAGGCCAAAGGCCAAGAATCCGTTAAGTCCAAGACCAGCTGCGATAGCGATAGGGAAACGTCCGAGTACGCCCATAAAGATTGTCATGATGCCTGCAACAAGCGCAGTAGCAGCAGCTACTAACGAAATTGCTTCACCAATATCTTGGCCACCACCTGGGAAATTCCCATTGATGTCCTTGGCGGTACCGACGATGAGTGGGTTAAGTACAACGATGTAGGCCATAGTCACGAATGTGACGATGCCGCCGCGTACTTCAGTCCCTAGATTGGAGCCACGCTCGGTCATGTGGAAATAGCGATCCCAGCCCGGTGTGCCCTGTGTTTTTGTAGTGGTTTCCATAACGACACGCTAGTGTCCTACGTATGGGTAACGGCGCAGACTCTCTCAATGATTCGGGATCAAGTTCTATTGGCGCACCTGCAAAAAAGGAACTTACGCCACTTGAAGTAAGTGGAGTCACAGCAGTAACAATAGGCACAGGTATCTGGTCGGTTGCCACGTTGATTATGGTCTTATTGCGCGACCAACTCGAAGCCTCCGGTCGAGGCAATTGGATCGCAATCGGAGTTTGCGGAATCATCCTTGGCTTACTCGGTATGCGTTACACCAAACGTCGGGCAGCGCGAATCGAACGGGCTAAAGCCAGCTAGTTCTTACGCGCGCACCATTGGCCACGGCCAGCTTCATACTTAACAACTTGTGCGCCTTGGGTATATCCAAGGTTTTTAACAAACTTAATGGCATCTGGTCGGTCTGCATCGAGACACACTACGTTAACGCCAACTCGCTCGAAAGCTCCTGGCAAAGCATTTAAATCAAGTGCTGGTAATTCTGGATCTTGATCCTTCGATGTGAACTGACGAATCATGACGCGATCTGCAAATTGTGCCCTGCCTTCTGGACCACTTGCCTCGGCGAACCACCAAACTTTTGGCAGCACCGGATGAATTCTGACAGTCGTTGCAGCCATCGAGAATTCGA
>JBEION010000065.1:0-5266 GCA_040377565.1 Candidatus Nanopelagicales bacterium
ATTGGACTTGATGGCAACGCCATCGAGTATCAAACTGCTTGGGATTTGCAGCGCAAGTTACATCGCGAAGTAGTGGCACGCAACTGCCCTGACACTGTCTTGTTGCTCGAGCATCCGTCGGTTTATACCGCTGGCCGTCGCACCGAAGCTTTTGAACGGCCAACCGATGGCACTCCAGTAGTTGACGTTGACCGTGGCGGCAAGATCACTTGGCACGGTCCGGGTCAATTGATTGGATACCCGATCTTGCACTTACCTTCGCCAATGGATGTTGTGTCGCACGTTCGAAGACTTGAAGATGTGTTGATTGGAATTTGCAGTGATTTTGAATTAGAGACTGCGCGAATCAAAGGCCGCAGTGGCGTTTGGGTTTTAGATCCGATTGAGGATCGCAAAATTGCAGCTATTGGAGTTCGGGTTGCCCAAGGTGTCACAATGCACGGGTTCGCACTGAACTGCAACAACGACTTAGCTTGGTTTGATCGCATTGTGCCTTGCGGTATCCGCGATGCTGGCGTTACAACTTTGTCCAAAGAATTAGGCATCGACATTTCTGTAACAGAAGTTGCCGACCGCGCAGAATTTCACCTGCAAAGAGTCTTTGGCACCCTTGCACAAGAACTTTCTGGAAATGTATCCATCGATGCCTAGATTCGTAGCGTTCACCCTAAAGATAATTGCCATCATCTTTGCTCCGATTGCCATAGTTGGACTAATCGTTTCAAAGCAGGCAGTATCTGGCGATCAGTATGTTGCAGTGCTAGAAATTTTGGGATCAAGTTCGGCGCCAGGAGCAATTGAAGTATTTGGTGCTGATATTCAAACTCTGGCTTCTTTGCTCAACTTCTTTGAAGCCTGGAGTTTGCCAGCATTGATAGCCATAGTTGCTCTGGGAACCATCGGGTTGGCTTTAAGTAAAGACAAACTTCGAGCAACTTGGCACATCTGTTTAGGTTTGTTCTTTTCCTTTGGACTTTGGGCGGTGCTGCTTACTAGAAGCCAGCAAGCTTTCACCGAGACCATCGGGTCAAACATATCTAATTTGTCAGGCATTGTGATTGCGGCTTATCTGTCTGAGTTGAGCGCAAGATTACTGAATCTAATCGGACTAATGGCACTGTTGTTTGGAGCGCTAGCTTTGATCTTCTGGTTAGCCGTGAATAGACGCAAAGCGCGCTCCAGTTAAGCCCTCAACTAGACTGCCTATTGTGAGCACGCCATACCTGGATCAGCCTGAAGGTAAAACTGACGGTCCCAAAATGCTGCGGATTGAAGCTCGAAACTCCCTTGTGCCAATTGAGCGCAAGCCGGAATGGATTAAGACCAAGCTAAAGACCGGACCTGAATACACCCAAATCATGGACTTAGTTAAGTCCGAAGGTCTTCATACCGTTTGCCAAGAAGCTGGCTGCCCAAACATCTTTGAGTGCTGGGAAGATCGCGAAGCAACTTTTCTAATCGGTGGTGACCAATGCACTAGGCGTTGTGACTTCTGTCAGATTGATACTGGAAAGCCAGTTGATCTTGATCGCGATGAACCTCGAAGAGTTGCTGAGTCTGTCAAAACTATGCAGTTGCGTTACGCAACCGTAACTGGTGTTGCTCGCGATGATCTGCCAGATGGTGGCGCTTGGCTTTACGCCGAAACGATTCGACAAATTCATGAAGTAGTTCCAGGTTGTGGCGTTGAAATGCTTGCCCCCGACTTCGATGGCAAGCCAGATTTGCTCCAAGAAGTTTTCGAATCAAGGCCTGAAGTTTTTGCTCACAACATTGAAACCGTTCCCCGCATCTTCAAGCGAATTCGACCGGGATTTAAATATGAAAAATCTCTAGGTGTTATTACCGCAGCGCGAGATTTTGGATTGGTAACTAAAAGCAACTTAATCCTCGGTATGGGTGAGGAAATTGCTGAAGTGCACCAAGCGCTAACAGATCTTCATGAAGCTGGCTGTGACTTGGTGACCATCACTCAATACCTTCGACCATCCCTGCGGCACCATCCAGTTGATCGCTGGGTTCGGCCAGAGGAATTTGTGGAATTGGCCAAAGTCGCCGAAGAAATCGGATTTGCTGGAGTACTCAGTGGCCCGCTAGTCAGATCCTCTTACCGGGCTGGAAAACTTTACAAGCAAGCCATTGCGGCTCGAAATTCAACTGACGTTTAAGGTAGAGACATGTCATTAAAGATGCAGGCGCCAAAAAAGCAACGCTGGTACGTCCAAATCAAGGAAACCTATAAGTTTGCTTCCAATGAGATTTCATTCTTAGCGCTTCGCCTGCTGGGTGTTTTCGCTGTTGTATTTGGAATCATTTTCGCAATTGGTGTTGCTGTAGATCTGACTGCTTTTTTTGGAGTTTTTGCATTTGGAACTGCCTTACTAGCGACAACATTCTTTTTTGGAAAAATCGCTGAGAATGCCGCCTACTCCTCGATTGCCGGACAAGTTGGCGCAGCTGCTTCCGTACTTAACGCAATCCGCGGTGCTTGGTTTGTAACCCCAGCAGTAGGTGTCGACAAGAATCAAAACATGGTTCACCGTGTTGTTGGTCGCCCAGGAATCATCCTGGTTGGCGAAGGTAGTCGTCCAGCAGTTCTTTTGGCAGAGCAGCGCAAAGCTCACGCCCGTTACGCTCAAGGCGTGCCAATTCACGAAATCATCGTTGACGATGTTGATGTCACGATTTCAAACCTGCAAAAGACTGTAAAGAAACTTGGCAAGACACTTCGCCCCGCTGAAGTTACTCAAGTGAGAAACCGTCTTAAGGCTCTGCCACAAACAGCGCTTCCAATTCCAAAGGGACCGCTGCCGCAGGGTAGAAAGATGCCACGTCGATGAACGAAATCACCACCACAATTTCAGATTTCTTTGCAAATGCTTCTGCTTCATACTTGCTTGGCATGGTTTTGATTGTGATTTTCCTAGTGAAGAAATTGATCAAGTGGGCAATTGTTATTGCCGTACTGATGTTCTTTGTACTTCCCTACCTAGATGAGCAAGGCTACCTAGACTCCGTAAAAGGGCTGTTTACTTAACCGCTTTTGCAACTTCGCCTGCGGTGGCAATCCAAACCTCATCGTGGGATTTAACAAACGTCAAGAATCTTTCCAGCATCGCAACTCTGCTTGGGCGCCCTATGAATTGTGGATGCATAGTTAGCATCGTCAAACCGCCAAGTCCATGAATTCCCAAGAACTCTTCCCGCCAAATTTCTTCAACGTCTCGGGCCGAGCGAATCGTGCGATTCCAGTCGCTGCCGACGCTAAACCAAAAGTACGGTGCATCATCCAACATCCATTGCACGGGAAGCTCCACAACTTTATGAGCGGGATGAACATAGGGCTTGATGTCATCCATCATGCTCGATGAATACTTAAAGCCATTTTCAACTAGCAGGTCAAAGGTGTTTGAGCTAACTTCCCATGAAGGTGATCTATATCCAATAACTTCGACGCCGAATTGTTCCAGCGCTGCTTTCCCCTTTAAAAGTTCTTCCAGTTCCTCTGCCTTAGAAAGTTTTGTTGGAGAGGTGTGCGTATAACCGTGATGTCCGAGCTCATGTCCATGCGCAACGATTTCCCGCATTTGATCTGGATAGCGTTCAGCCACTCGACCTGGCGTAAAGAACGTTGCTGGTAAACCTAAATGATCAAGTGTGTCTAGAACCAGCCCCACACCAACTTTGGCTCCATAAGTTCCCTGCGAAAGCACACCAGGTCGATTCGCATTTTCTGGGTTTTCAGCTAACCAAACTTCTTCGGCATCAAAATCAAAACTGATTACAAAAGCGGAAGTTTTTCCGGCTGGTAGTTCTAATGAAGGCATGGACCTATCTTGCCCGTATTGTTATTGTTCCAACAGCCTTATCGTGTAATCCACGGCCATCCCGATCCCAAATCAAGGCTGGGACCACCAAGCACAGAAGTGCGGTGCGTACCAATACCTTCAAGAAAGTTATCGGTGCCGGACTAATCGAAATAAGTCTGATGCCGGATAGTTTGTATCCAAATGATGCACCAGTGGTAGCTGTCAGCAGGAACACTTGGGCGGCGAAAATTCCCAGGGTAGCCGCCGCAAAAACCTCAGACCCATAAACCAGATCTGGAAATGCCAGATGGGTAACCAATATCGCAGCAATCCAGTCGATCATGAGAGCGATGATTCGCCTTCCCATCCGGGCAACTGAACCAATCCCCTGTTTGGGTAAGCCAAAGCGTTGCCCTGGGTAGCCAAAGTCCATGCCTTGTTCTTCAAGGGCTGCTTTGGGTCCAGATAGCCACGAACCAATGTCTCTTCTATCCACGCTTTAACTCTAAATCTAAGTTGGGCTTATTGCGCTCTGGCGGGGTTCAACTAGGTGACTCAAAAACATTTGGGACTTGCTGTAACAAACCCGAAACACATGGGACACGGCGTTGAAATCGTGTCCCGCTATGGTCAGAACCAGCCAGAGAAATCTCTGGAAAATCGCGGAATAACTAACTGGAGGATCAATGTCCAACCTTGGACTCAAAACCGCCGAAGATGCACTTAAGTACATCAAGGACAACAACATTCGCTTTCTTGACGTGCGCTTCTGTGACTTGCCTGGCGTAATGCAGCACTTCAATGTGCCTGTTGAATCTGTAGATGCAGACTTCTTTGCAGGTGGCCAGATGTTCGATGGTTCGTCCATCCGAGGCTTCCAGTCCATCCATGAATCTGATCTAAAGCTTCTGGCAGATGTCACAACTGCATTTGTCGATCCGTTCCGCAAAGAAAAGACTTTAGTTATGAACTTCTCAGTTCATGATCCATTCTCAGACGAGCCATATGCTCGTGACCCACGCAACGTCGCAGCCAAAGCTGAGGCTTACTTAACTTCAACTGGTATCGCAGACACAGCGTTCTTTGCTCCAGAGGCCGAGTTCTTCGTGTTTGATTCAGCTCGCTTCAAGACCAGCGCCAACGAATCCATGTATCACGTTGACTCAATTGAAGGTGCCTGGAACTCCGGAAACGAGTTCAATGCTGACGGCAGCGACAACAGAGGTTACAAGACCCGCATCAAGGGTGGTTACTTCCCAGTTTCGCCAACCGATCAAATGGCTGACCTACGCGATCAAATGGTTGTTCGGTTAGCTGAAGTTGGCTTACTAGTTGAGCGCTCACATCACGAAGTTGGCACTGCAGGTCAGATGGAAATCAACTACCGCTTCAACACATTGCTAAAGGCAGCTGACGAAGTAATGTTGTTTAAGTATGTAATTCGTAACACTGCTTGG